>NZ_JBGOOU010000039.1:0-44247 GCF_041439815.1 Vibrio sp. 1F279
CTTGGAACTTCAAACACTGACAAGTCGCCCCGTGGGTTCATGGGGCGGATACATTGTAGCTAAAGTGATTTCGAGTTTAAAAGAACAAGGCTTAATTCAAAATGACAAAGCAAACAATGAGCTTGCTAAAGCAATAAAAGAAGTACATAAGTTTAATTCATCGGGAGGGTCAATGACGTGCCTTGCTAGCAATGATGACCAATTTGATACTGAAACTGTTAAAGAGCTCAACGAGTCATACAAACTTTTGCAGAATGGCTCTGAAGTAAAACTAATCGAAGACAAACCTGTAGGAGAATAATTCTCCACAAGAAACAAATGTTCTTTAATAACAAGCCCTCCTACAGAGGGCTTTTGTTTTCCAACCGAGTCAAACGCTCATCCATCTTTTCCATCATGAGGCGCATCCACTTAACATCGGTTTTGAGTGTAATGCCTACACCCACCCCGCTAGACAAGGCACTAACAACGGCAACTATTATTGTTTGATACTCTGCCATTTACTTAAACTCATTACGTAGGGTTTTCCATAGGCCAAATACTATTGGAGCACTTGCGCCAATAATACCCCCGAATTGAACACCGTCTGCCGATACGCTAGCGGTGATAAGTTCAGGGTGACCAACTACCAAAGCAGCTCCCGCGCCAAGTAACGCTAAACCCTTTTTAGTGGATGGTTGAGCTAGGGAGCTTTTCTAGTAAGTCTTCCAAATCCGCGTGTTGGGAGTTCGAATCTCTCCACCCCTGCCATCTTCAAAGTGCATTTTTATGCATGAAAAAAGGCCACTCAATGAGTGGCCTTTTTGCTATCTGCGATTTATTTTATCGACGTTTTCTTCGCTTCTTTGTGATGCTTTTTGCTTTCACAACACGCCCACCTTTGGCGAAGCGATACCCCTTCTTTAACGTGCCGTTTCTTTTTACCCCTGCTTTAGCCACTATTCTTACCTTCTAAAATTGTTTCAATGATGGTTAAGCGCTTATCTTGCTTCCAGAGCACAACGAGTAACGCTATCCAGGTCGGCGATAAGCCCATGCTGTTCAGTGAGACGAGTAACTCCATTACTTACCCCTGAATTTAAATGAAAAGAACTCCAGTAAGTAACGCACCATAGAGCGAAACCCAAACGTGTCGATGACCACCGCACCCACTATGTACCAATAGTACTCGGGCACAAATTCCAACGCTTTGAACCCTTCTTGAACATACTCCGCATAGTCTGGGATAAACGACAAGATCAGAGGAACAAACACCACCAAGAGAATGAACTCATCTTTAAGGCCGCGATCTTTGAGGCTCACCCTATCTAAATCGGCGGCCTGTTCATCTCCAGACTGTAAACGCTTCACTTGAGCTTGGTGACGCTCTTGCTCGATCTCATCTTGTCGCTTGAGGGCATTCGCTTTATTGAGGCCGTGCTGCTTATAGGCATCAATGCCGCCAGTGATGAGGTTGGCGATGGCGCCTATCATGCGTAAACCCGTTTATCGAGTTCCACATGAGGCCCATCTTTAAAGCTGACCCAATCCCCACCCCAGACAATAGGCACATTCAGCTCTTTTGCCGCTTGTTTAAACGCCCAACTCACTTGTTCGTAATAACTAAAGCCCCACGTGACTTTGCTGTTTTCGTCATACACCACAAAATCAATCGCATGGCCTGACTGGTGCCGGCTTTTTTTACTGTAGCCATCGAGTTGGCTAGCGCCTTTTTTGAAGAGCGCATTTTGCTCTTCGGCCGTTCGCTTTCCCGAGGTAATGCCAAAATCAAACGGGGTTAACTCAATCGCCCTGCGAACCACGCGTTTGAGATCGCCATGAACCCCTATCATGCGAGACTCGCTTCTTGCTGATAACGCAAACTGACTGAGTGCTTTATCGACGGTTTTTTTGTTCATGAAATACACTCCTAGTAAAGTGAAGAGCACAACGAGCGCACTCAACTTTTTAATGGTCATTATTCGAAATCCGGTAACTGGGTCACGAGTAAGGCTCTGGCTGTCTCACGCTTGGAGAGAACCTCTTGGGGGACGTCCGCACCGTTTTCTACTTGGCGTACTAAGTAAAAATCGGTCGCATCAAGGTAATGTTTAGCCTTTGCGCGCCTTTCAGATTGTTCTTTATTTTGTTGAGCCTCTAGTGACAGGACAAAAGCCTCACCAGTCCATCGGTAGAGTTCGGGATTAACGGCGACGTCTTGCGTCAGTTGGACATCTAAACGGATTAATTGAGTTGACGCTTGAGGCGCGTTGATCGTGACAATTCGCCCCTGCGTATCGACCTGTATCATCGCTCTAACTCCTTAAAGGTCGTTCGAGACACAATGCACACTTGAATATCAATATAATTGCAAGTAAATATGATTTTTTTCGCGTTGCTCGGTGTCAAAATAGGAATGAAATAACATCGCCTTGCAAAGCCAGCCACAAAGGGAACTACCATTGCCCTATGGCTATTAGCTATCATCTCGTCATGATCATCAAAGCATTGAGACCAAAAGACGACTTGATCTAAGTTCCTTGAATTTTCTCTATCCAACCAACCCACTCGTACTTCCAGTAGCTCTACATCATCTGACAGAGAAAACTCTACTTGTCGGTTTGTGGCATCTGAAACTTGAGCATACTGGTTGCTTAATACTAATGACTGAAAACCACCGTTTCCCGTCTTATCACCACGACTGCCAATAGGATTGTGAAGTTCAAACATTAGATAAACTCCCCAATACGAACACCATTCCCAGCAACGCCTTCCAATGTAATGGCTTCATTGCTTTTGATAAGTACATGACCACCGGCGACAACCTCAATAAACCCTTGAACCAAAACAGAGCGATCATTATCTTGATAGGTTTGAATGAAGAGTCCTTTCCGCTCTTCATTTCCCGCAATGCTTTGTTCATCTCCCGTTAAATCCAGATAGCCCGTATCGACCTTTTGCAAGGTGTAAAGCTCAGCAAGCTTCTTCACAGTTAGCGTGTCATTTTGAATGCGTGTCTTCACTTCTGCTTGAACGGCACTGACAGTGATGGGGGTTAAAATTTCGCTAATCGCGACGGAATTATTAATGTCGATTTTTTGCGATGTGGTGCTGATGGGAATGTCCGCCACTTGATATTCAACCGTGACCGGTTCCGCCTGATGGTTAAAAAGTTCAAGCTCATCAAAACGAGTGATATCCACCGTATCACCCCGCCCGATTTCTGTAGGACGTAACGCGTCTCCGCGAAGCATGAGGGAATGGCTGGCTTCACGAATGATGAGGTATTTGCCCGCCTGACCTGCATTAAATTGAATGCTTTCGCCTGGGCTTAGGGTTTGGAGTTGTTTCATTTATTACGCTCCGCCACTAAATAGGCCATGGTGATTAACGTGCCAAGAATGCCGACCATAAGAGACACGTTCTTCAACAGCTCATTATTGCTTTCGTTCTCACCCGTTTGCTCTCTTGCTTTGGACGCGTTCGCCATGGCAATCGCGGCTTTGGTGGTTTCCGTTTGTTGACCCGCCATGGATTTAATCGAATCTATCGCGTGCTCACTCAGGTTCGTGTTTGCGCCTATCGCGTACTCACTAAGATCAGCGTTAGTTCCTAACGCACTCTCACCAAAACTCAATGCCTCTTCGAGGGCACTTTCACCAAAATTAAACGACGTATCTACGGTCTCTGACGCCAAATCTAAGGCATTATTACCAAAGTGAAACGCTTCTTCCGCGGTCTTACCCGCCACCGCCATGGCGCCGTGGTCCGTCATGCTTAAATTAATGTCAGAGTTTTCTATCCCTGACAGAGCAAAGCCATTGTTATCACCACCTATGCCCTGACTGTTGCTTTTGTTGGTGGTCGTGGTGATGGTTTTCGCATTGCTCTTCGATTTACTCCGTCCACCCATGTCATCAAACCTTATTTGTAATACGTGCTCATTCTTGTGGGTCTCAATCTCTCGCACAGGCAATTGCAATTTACGTTGAATGTAGCGATAAGCGCCGCGCTGATTAAAGTGGGCGCGAATCGAATCAAACCCATTCGCCACTCCGTGATTGAGGGCACTGAGCGTCCCCATGGCCATGTCACCCGCTAAAGCGACCACAACCAGCTCCTTAGCGCCGGTGGGGGATTGCTCACCGCGCAGCAACATAAACGTGTCTTCGACTCGATAGAGGGACTCTCGCCCCGCTTTCACTTCAATTTCAGCCTTCTTTAGGTAGTCACCAAGCGCTTGACTTAACCTCGGCTTGGCGTTTCCCCACGTTTCAGGAATTAAGTTACTTTCGAGTGAAAACATACAGCGCAAGAAGCGCGACGAGCGCTATTCCCCACCACGGTATGCCGTTATGACTGCCAAAGTTCATTGCGCCGGCCGTAAAGCCGCTGTTGTTGGTGGTGTTGGAGGTGTTCCCTGACTCTGCAGGTCCTGAAGACCCGCCCGTCAAACCACCGCCTCCCGTTAAAGAAGTCAATGAGCCTAGCATGAGCGAAATACTCCCGATTTATAGGCAAGGTAGAGCAAAGCCATCACCGCAGTCGCAGTTAAGGTTTTTTTGAGCCCCTGACTCACTCCAACCCCGAGTGCCGTTCCCAGCCCCAGACCGCCCAAACCGATGAAAAGTAATGGCATGCGCTAATCCTTGAAGAGAACAATGAGAAGAACCACCACCAAGAGCGCCGCTATCCCACCGCCCACATAAAGCAGGGTGTTATCTTTCACCACGGCAGAGCCACCTTGTGGCGTCGTCACGGCATTGCCGTTATTGTCGACCGCCGGGGTATTTGGCTGCTGCGTGGTGTTGGGATTGGACGAATTGGCGTTGTGACCAAATAACCAATCGGCATTTTCGCCCACGCTATCGAGCGCCCCCTCACCAAACTCCAACAGGTCATCAAAAAAGCTCATGCGCGCTCCTTAGTATTTACCTGTGAGCATTTCAGGGCGAACCACTTTCACCGATTCAACCAAAATAGGGATTGAGCCGGCGACGTCATTCGTGGTCACTGAAAATTTCAAATTAGAGCTGTGTTGTGTTGGGAAGAGCTCATCAATAGAAAAACCACGCACAATCGGATCAAAGTGAAAGTAACCCGCTTGCGGGGTACGTTCGTTTCGTTTGGCGTTCGCTTCATTGATGAATTTGTTGGCTTCGTACTCTTTCACAAAGTCACGTTCCACCTCGAGCTTAGTGATCCCCGCGTACATAAAGTGCGCACGACGCAAGCTGATTAACGGACTTGAGACTAAGCTCGTAAATTCGTTTACCCCTTCTGCGTTCGCTGGCATGGTTTCACGCTTTATCATTGGAACCAAGATTCGGGCAGGTTGCGCATTGGTGACCCAAGCATGAACCTGAATAGACAGGGGATCGCCGCCGGCTTTCGCCTTGAACTGAACATCCAAATGGATGTTATCGCCCGCTTCTGTCACCAGTCCTGTGTAACGAACCCCATTTTTAGTGCGAGCGGTAATATCACTGAATGGGATCACGTAATGGCCGGTGGTATGAGCACGTTGCTTGTAACGCTCTAACATGAGGATCTCACTGCCCGTTAAGACATAGATTTCTTCTGCGTTCAGCGTAATAGACAAGCGTTCAATCTCGGCGGCCTCGGCATTCGTCTCTAACACTAACTCATGGTAAGTCGGCCCAACAGGAATAGGCAGCGTGCCTTTTTGTCCCCAAGCGGCCCCGACCATGGAATTCAGTTTGATTGGTTTTACTGACATGTTTGTCTCTCCTTAAAACCAGCCACGTTTGCCGTTGATGAGTTGTTTGACTGCTTCTAACGTTGAGACGTTATTAATGATGGCAATCATCAGTAAGGTCAGGACAACAGCAATCAAGATGTTTTTATGCTGAGCTTTCATACACTCCCCTGTCTCTCGACGTTGGATCTTGAATAATCAAATGAAGTGTTTATCAAAGAGGAAAAAGGTTGAAAAAGAAAGGAAGCGTTACCTATAGGTTAGATGGGTAACCTATAGGTTAAAAAGGGCGGTTACCGGTAGTTCAAATTGAGTGTTGAGCCGGATTGACAGTTCAACGCCTTATGCTCAATATTACCAATACCATCACGGATCAAGAGGTATTCCGCGATCGGTTTTCCGATACGTTGCTTGTTGACCTTAGCGGATTTCAACGTCGCAATAGTATTCACATCCAACCCGCGTTTATCCGCGATCCATTGAGCATCACTCAGAGAATTAACTGCGCCCACCCACCAAACACTGGATTGCTCGGTCACGGTTTTCGGTACCTCTTGACCTCGTTGAAATATGGAGTGCACCACAAGGCCATACTGACGCCCGCCACGCAACAGCTCACCCGCACGACCTCGAAGTTTGCCAGAGGTTTCTACGCAGGAGGCTAACTCTTCAATCACCGTATAGAGCCGGCTAGCGCGGCCGTTCCCTACCGACCACACCACCGACGCGAAAAATTCCAACTCTCCACCGGTTGCCCCATTGGCTGGAATGTACGCCAACTTAAACGAGCCGCCACGACGACGCGCCATCACCAGCGATTTCACAAAGATTAAGCGTGATGAGGTGCCGTGGCACATTTGTCCTTGAAACTTATTTCCCGCGTAGTTGGTGTAGGGGTCAAAAAAGACCGCTTGTGCGGTTTTCGGGATTAACCCCAAATGCTTAACCGCTGAGGTTTTTCCCCCTCCCGTTCCCGCCACATAAAGGGTGTGCTCGGCATCAAAGGACGGGTTAGCATTAACGGGATTCGGTAGGGCTAGGGTTTTGGGTTTGTTCACTTTCGGTCTCCTTGGCTTGCATCAAGGCAGCCATTTGTTGTTTGGACGCGTAGATCAAGCCCAAAACTGCAAGCAGCAGCGTCGCCTCTTCGATGTAGTCCCCAAACACTCCCATCAAGGTTGAGCCATGTTTGGCAAAGACCGGCTGCGCAGCATCGATAACGGCTTGTTTCCCTTTACCGTCGAATTCAAACTCAACCCCTGAAATCATGGACGTGGCTTGTTCGGTCAAAGCGAACACAATATCCAGTAATCCCGCCATGGCTTCGGTTTTATCTTCGGTTACCGTTTCGGTTGAGCCGGTTAGGCTAACTGGTTCGCTTTCGGTTTGCTCTTGCTGTTCAAGCTGATCAATGACCGCGCCAAAATCCCCCCAATCATCCACCGCCGCTGACTCATTCAACAAGACTTCATTCGTTTGCTCCATGCTCACCCCCTTGCGTTGGTTCGGTTGGGGCTTTCGGTTTAGGTAGCAGTTGAGAAAATGCCCAGATGAGGAAGATAACCGACACCAACGCTGCTACGACTCGTTTAAAGGAAAACTTGCCTTGGTTTTTTTCTGTTTCTTCATCGCTGCCCGTTTCGGTTACCGCTCGGTTGGAAACCGCGTCTTTACTGGTTTCTTGTGTTTCTTCCGGTTCGGTTAACCCCTCGGTTAGTTCGGTTACCTCTGTTCGGTTAGGTTCGGTTATCAAAACCGGATCAACCACCGACAGTTTATCGGTGACTGTCGGTTGAAGTTCGGTTGAGTCAGCGACAAGATTCGCTTTAATGAACTTGGTCACTTCATGGCTATGTGAGCTGTTACCGCACTTTGGGCAACGGTAATACATCAACCCAATGTTGCGGCTGTTTTTAGGCGGCTCCCCTGTAGCAATCAGTTTCCCTTCACCCACTTGATGAGCGCTGGCGACCGACTGACAAACCGGGCAAGAGAGATACCCACGGATTGGGTTTTTATGTTCAGCCATGATCCACCTCTGCACTTTCCATCTCATCAAGCTGCTGCTTTTGAACCTCTACCACTGCACGGTATTTCAGGCGAGCCACCCCATTGAGCTTGTCGAGGTGTTCAAGCTGCTCAAACAAGTTAACGGGAAGGCCTAACGCCTCCAGTGAAAGGTTGCCACTCATCAACATTCCCATGGCTTTTTTCATGAGTGCGCCGGTGTCCATTTCTTTAAAACGGTCAATTTCCACTTTTAGGCTGGCGGTCAGCTTATCAGCCGCATCGAGGGCGGATAAATCTCGTTGACACTCCTCAAGCGATAGTCTTTTCATTGTCTTCCCCTGTCTCTCGACGTTGGTATTGGATAAAAGGCCCCTGATTCACATCGTTGGCGTGGGTTAAGTCACTCCCAGTCTTCCATTTATCAGGCTGAGAGTAGTGTGCTTATCAATGGGGATTTTCGCCCCCATCGACAGCGGTTTAAGCAAGCATTGAACCCCTTTTACGCTCCATCCGGTCACGTCCATTAAGGCTTTTTCGAGCGGGGATATCTCCATTTCCGGAGGTGGGTTACACTTATTTTCAGTGCTCCAAGGTAAAGCGCTCCGCGCTTCTTGCACTTGCTTCAGATCCGATTTTTTAACCAATCGAAAGTGCTCGCTGCATGTCTCAATAAGTTTTCCGAACCAACGAAAACCAACCACACGTTTGGTCTTCTCACCATACTTATTAAACTGCTCTTCATAAGCTAATTTGGCTTTGTTACCTAATTCACAAAAACCCTTCCATCTAGAGTTATCAGCGTGAGCACGAAGTGAATCAAGTTCTTCATCGAATGCGGTATCTAATGGTTTAGCTCTTCGGAGTTGACGCCAAAGCCCCACTGCAGGAGAGCCCGATTGAGAAAATTGCTTAATTCTATGAATTGATGCCCATGCACGAGCCGATAAAGCATTTTCATCCGCTTCTTTCTCTGGCATATGAGCACCATTAATGTTTTTGGAAATGTATTTAATGATGTAGCCCGTTGCCGTCCCTTTCGATGGATCACATTGCTTAGCCAAGAAACGTTTTTCCTGAAGTTCCTTTGTTTTAAGCTCTTCATTATCTTCCTCTATAGCGATCTGACGGCATATGTCCACTAGTTGCTCAAGCTGCTGTTTAGGACAATACAAAAACAAATGCGCGTGAGGAGTCCCATCTTTATGTGGTTCCGCCACCCGAAGACCAAACCAATCAACTTGATGTTTTTTGAAAAGAGCTCTCGCTCTTTTCCACTGAGCCATCAAATTTATATGGGCTTCTTTCGGTGTACACCCAATCCAATGCTTTGAGCTTCGGTGATACTTTCCCGGTAAAGTCCAAGTAATAAACACCCCTTCATAACCTAAATCGATGGCTCTTTCTTCGTCACCTCTAGAGCGTACCACCAGCTCAATACGACGATTTTCATGATTCGCCGTCGTTCGTTTCACCACTTCACTCAAATCAAAAACGGTGTCGGTCTCTTCACTGACGACAACCATCGACTGAACATAATTTTCGGCTTCTATCTGCTTGCGGCGCCACATTTCAAATGAACGACTCGATACGTAACTTCTTTGCGCTTTATCGCCCCCAACCCGCTCAAGTGCTATTTGAGCGAACTCAATATATTGATTCCGTAGATAAATGAGCTTGCGCACTAAATATCGAACATCCAAACAACGACGAATTGCACTTTCGTATTCACGCTCACAATCCTCAAGCGGCATCTGTTCGGTAATATATAACTTCGGAGGCTCAAGGTGGATTTCCTTCATCTGGGTTTCAATCGCTTGATAAGCCATATCTAAAGCAGACAAGTAGCTTTCCTTTAACTCTACTTGGCGGATGTCATAGTGGAACACTTCGGTCAGGTTTAACGCCAAACGTTCCAACGCTTCGTCATTGGTCAGCGTAAAGTGATCAAGTTGAATGTACGGTCGCAGCTCTGAGCACACGACTGGTTTGGGTTTGGCCTCTTTACGTGCATCTGCAAAGGGAAACTTATCTTCAATAATGGGTGAAAGTTTTAGGGCATGACTGAACACATCAACAGCAAAGAGTTCGAGATTTCTTCTATCAGGATTCTTACGCTTTTTACGCTTGATAAGTTGATGTTCAATATCCTCCTGAACAACACGGGGGAGCAGCTTAAAAAAATGATGACCAATTGACGTCTCTAGAGAAAAACGAGTCGCTTCATCACGACTGGCCTGCTCTTTGAGCTGCTCCTCTACATTAAGATTTGTGTCTTGCATAGCTCGATACTCGCTTACTTATCAATTTAGCTTGTTGCTCAATCAACTCGCGTTGACGCGGCGACTTTGCATGACGATATTGATAGCGCTTAATTATCAATTTCAGCTCATCGAATCGAATCTCTGTTGGTGTTTGCATATCTACACCTCCAGACTTTCAAGTAATTCAATTGCTTCTTCAAATTGGCCTAAAACAACAGAGAGATAACTATCCTCCTCGGAGTCAATAGATGGGTTCAACTGGCTTTCAATTAATCGATGTAACAACTTAGCTTCACTGGAATGAGTAAAATCAATGTTGATAGAATGCATAGGGGTTTCCATAATTCCTCCTCATCCATTCACTGATTGCCAATCGGTTTTTGCTAGCTCATATCGTTTCTCGATATACATAGCTAGATCTTCCACCCTGATCAGCGTTGGACTCCGTTCAGAGTCGCGTAGTTTGAAAGTAGGAACAGGAAAGTCACACGCCTTAGCTTTCTGCTCTGCGGTTTTCGGCGTAATCCCAAAAAACTCCTGACTTACGGCCTTTAATTCAACTGTCGGACTCTCAAAACGAGCCAACAATGCGAAGTGCATATTCATCTGGTCACCTGTGATACTCTGGTTTATTCAAGACTATCTAGAGCAATTGAGTAGCTCTAAAATCGCTCACTTATAAATGAGCAACCAATGAGCTCAATAGGCAACTAAAGCGCTCATATTTAATTTATATAAGCACCTTATTGACTCTAAAGGGAGGGAGCATGGCCATAATTGATGATAAATTATTAGAATTAAAAAAGATGACCGGCACGATTCGGAATATCGATTTGGCAGAAATCTTAGGTGTTTCAACGTCTACCATTCAGAACTGGCGTGCTCGCGGAAAAATACCGAAACACATAATGGCTAAAGCTGAAGAAATCTCCTTGCACGGTTGCCTTACTCCGACTAGTAGAGGGTATGTTTCAGTAAAACTCTATGAAGTCGAAGCGAGTGCCGGTTCAGGCTCACTTGTCGAAAACGAAGACCCCTCCACCGCTCTCCTATTCAGTGAAAAATACCTAAGGAAAGATCTGGGTTACAAACCTGAAAACATTTTCCTGTTGTCAGTTAGGGGTGACAGTATGGCGCCAACGCTCAAGAACCAGAGCATTGTAATGGTCAATAAAATAGATGATTTTGCTTCAGATGGGGTTTATGTATTTCGGTTTGAAGGTGCACTGTTGGTTAAGCGGCTACAATTCTTACCGGAACGAATCGAAGTAGTAAGCGATAACCCAACTTATAAAACTTGGGAGATCATCAAGAAAGATTTAGAGCACAAAGACTTTCAAATCATTGGAGAGGTGGTTTGGTCAGGGCAAAGGATGTAAAAAGAGGACTATCACTAGTCCTCTAATTTGCAATATTTTTGATAGAAGTTAAGAACTTTTCCTGTGACATCTTCACTAATGTCAAAGCCATCAAGAATTCTCTTAAAGGTACCGTCACCGCAAGGTTCATGTACGTTAAAAGTACCATCATCGATGTTCCTTTTGACGGTATCAGCACCAAAAATATCTGCTTTTCGGTAGTAGACATAGCTTGGATGAGCTATGAACGGATGATCACCAACATCAAGTACACAAGTCTCATCATGTTCTAGCCCCTCTTGTATTGAGGATATGTTCACAACTAAAATACTCTCTTTAGCTGTTTTAGGGTAGAACACGGGGTCGGAACACACAAAATGTAGGTGCTTAACACCCCCCGATGGTATGAGAATTGTCCCTTTTTTAGCAATATCGTCCATTCTATCTCAGCGAAGCCCTTATTGAGTCTAAAGCTTGTTCTTCCCTATATTTTTCTATCAGCTTTTCTACTTGATCTTCATTTTTACCAAGAGCTCGAAAAATAGTTTCGGGTTTTATCGGATACGAACTTCCTTGAGGGTCTTCCCATTCAGCACATTGTTTATGCGTATAGGCGACAAGGTCAAAAGGTTTCATATGACCGTAAGATTCAAACACACTATCCATGATTTTACAATCTGAACGACTGAGTTCATCCAAATCATCTACATCTAAGTTATCTATCAAAGACACTTCATGATTTGCTTCATCTTTTATCGTAGATTGCCATGGACTATCATCTTCAGGCGCATGCGCTTGAATTAGATTATATGTTTGAGACAAAACAGGCCCATAAGGCATAGAAACGAATCTATCCCCACTCATTGACGTTCCCCACTTATCAAAAGCTTTTCGTTCTGCTAAATAAAGCAATTTGATCAGTTTGATGTATGGCAAACGGCGATCATTTCTAAGAAGAAAATAAGCAGCCATTTGCGTAACTTTTTCTTCAGAAAACATATATCACCTTAAACTTGAGTAGATTAAGAAAAACGGGTTGCAATTTCGCCACCCCTTAATTTGGGAGGCGAGGATTCTATCAGATGGGTAAGAATCATACAAATACTATACTTATACAAACTATAGTATATGTCGACTAATTTCGAGAATATTTGAGAACGACTACATTAAGAGTACCCCTATGGTACCCCTCGAACTAGCCCAGCCCTTGCTAAGGCTGCTTAATCAATCCAATCGAGCATGGGTGCAACGGATAAGCGGTTAGCCGCGTATTTACTGGTATTGTCAGGTTTCATAAAGCGTTACTCAAAATCTATACACTGCATATATATACAGAAACTCGCTAGTTCTGCCGCAAGCTCACCCACTCAGTACGCCTATAGTACGTATTGATGAAGTGAAACGAAGGCATCTAGCATTAAAAAAGAACACTTCAAAGCGGTGAATCACGCTTCACAGTGGACATTGTAGTCAAAAATAATTGGGCGATTATACACAGGGAATCGAAAACATTCAGGAACAAAGACGAACTTATTTTCCCGTACAACTCGCACAGTGTTAGTGCAGGCTTTCAGCGAGTGAGAAATGAATTAGGTATTGAGGACTTGAGGTATCACGACTTAAGAAGAGAGGGTGCAAGTCGGTTGTTTGACAAGGGCTACTCTATTGAAGAAGTAGCCCAAGTCACAAGACATAGAAATTTGAATATCCTCTGACAAGTTTATACACAATTATTTCCCGCACAAATTACATAGAAAAAATAGGATTACTCAGGCCTCAAAGGATTAAAAAAATTAGTTACTTAGGTGTATTCTCGACAAAAAACAAGGTTGTATATTTCACCCAAAGATCAAGGGGTTTTTTTATGATCGCGCGAAAATAAAGCATCATTAAAAGACGCTTTTTATACAATCAAGTGGCATATATCACCATCAGTTAGTAGTCACTTACAGTTTTTTTAGATCCACTACTTATCCACAAGCACCCCCATTTCTTTACCTTGAAAAATATCAGTTGTAGCTCTATCTTGTAATCCGAAATACGGGAAAGCACACGATATAGTGTTTTTGTTATTCACAATATACAGAAGGGAGTTATACAGGAGGTGTTGTTTATTTAACCAGAAACGAAGAACCCCACCAAAAGGCAGGGTTCGAATTCAAAGCCAAGTCTAGAGTAACGCCAATCACTCGAAAAGTGGCCACTAGATATCTAAATCTCAATATCTGACACCGAGACTATAGATCGTGGATACAGGCTTGGCAATCAAATTAACACAACCATATAGGTGTGATTATGTTGCCCAAAAGCGTCCAAGCTTTGCTACGTAAGGTCTTCAACACTGGCTTTACTATTTTCAAATTAAGACCTGACTTTTTTGTCAAAGGTCTAATTTACTTTGTCAATACAGTCGCAGACTTGATTAAAGAATAACTTAAAGAGACAGTCGCAAGGCTGTCTCTTTTACCCGTTACAATTTTCAAGCCTTATAATACGCTCATCCATCTTTTCCATCATTAAGTGCAGCCACTTAACATCGGTTTTAAGTGTAATGCCTTCCCCACCCCGCTAGACAAGGCACTAACAACGGCAACAATTATTGTTTGATACTCTGCCATTTACTTAAACTCATTGCGTAGGGTTTCCTATAGGCCAAATACTATTGGAGTACTTGCGCCAATAATGCCACCGAATTGAACACCGTCTGCCGATACGCTAGTGGCGATAAGTTCTTGATGATCAGAGATCAAAACCGCTCCTGCGCCAGATAACACTTAACCCTTTTTAGTCGATGACAGGCCAATGTCGATTGAGAACTTTCGCCCAATAAGCACATTGTTGCACTTGATATTTTCAAACTCATTCACCAGATCTCTAATTCAGCTTGATTAATCAGTTATGCCTTGAGTCACACTGTCGTTTTGAGTTACCTTGTCTTATTCAAAGTCGTAGGTCACAATACGCTCTGTACCTGACTTTAATAAAATCAATGTCTCCTCAAACAAGGTTACCTAGCAATAGGGGCTGAATGGGGATGTTTGATTGAACGGTGAAAAATTTGGACCACACATTAATAGAGCAAGTTGAAGGGATATGCGTATCGCGAGGTGTTAGGCTAACACCCCAAAGAAAGCGAGTGTTTGAGCTTATCCTATCTAATAAAAAAGCCTCCAGTGCTTATGAATTATTAGAGCAATTGAAAGTCAGTGAACCGCAAGCCAAGCCTCCTACAGTTTATCGCGCTTTGGATTTTTTGTTAGAGCAAGGGTTCATTCACCGAGTTGAGTCAACGAATAGCTTTATATGCTGCTGCTCTTGCAATGCCAACACGCATTTTTCTCAATTACTGATCTGCGATAAATGTGGCACTGTGATAGAATTACAAGACGATGCGCTTGTCGCCCTACTCGCGAGTAACGCCGAGCAGCATGGATTCAAGTTGACCAACCATGTCATTGAATCACATGGCATTTGCCAAACTTGCTCCTCCGAAATGAAAGAATAAGATTATAGAAGAACATTATGCGCGCTGAATTTGTAAACCCGTTTTTAGCTTCTTTGATGAACGTACTAAAAACGATGGCATCTCTAGAATTAAAGCCTCAGAAACCAAGAGTGAAGAAAGATGAAATCGCTCGTGGTGATGTGTCCGGCCTAATTGGTATGGTTGGTACACAGTCTCGTGGCTCAATGTCGATCACCTTTGATGAAGGGCTTGCTCTAGAAATCATGGAAAACATGCTAGGTGAACGACCAAACGGTTTGAACGAAGAAGTGACCGACATGGTGGGTGAAATCACTAACATGGTAACCGGTGGCGCAAAGCGTATTCTTGCAGAAAGCGGCTTTGACTTCGATATGGCAACGCCAATCGTGGTTTCAGGTAAAGGCCATACTATTCGTCACAAATGTGAAGGCGCAATCATCATCATGCCTTTCTCATCTCAGTGGGGTAATGCTTTCATCGAGATCTGTTTCGAATAGAGACAATCGAGTAAATAAAAAGCGAAAGGCTGACGTACATACGTCAGCCTTTTTTATTGCCGTAAAATCAACGGACATAAAAAACGCCAACCGAAAGGTTGCCGTTTACAGTTATTACTTGGTGTTACTTAAACAGTCTTAAGCTTTCAGCGCTTTAAATGCGTTGATTAGACCGTTAGTAGAGCTGTCGTGAGACGTTACTTGTGCATCGTCTGCAAGCTCTGGAAGAATTTGGTTTGCTAGTTGCTTACCAAGTTCTACGCCCCATTGGTCGAAGCTGAAGATGTTCCAGATAACGCCTTGAACGAAGATCTTGTGCTCGTACATCGCGATTAGGTTACCTAAAGAGCGAGGGTTGATTTGCTTAACAAGAATAGAGTTCGTTGGGCGGTTACCTTCAAATACTTTGAAAGGTACTAGCTCAGCAACTTCTTCAGCTGTTTTGCCAGCCGCTAGGAATTCAGCTTCTACTGTCTCTTTTGTCTTACCGAAAGCTAGCGCTTCAGTTTGAGCAAAGAAGTTAGACATTAGCTTCTGGTGGTGATCAGATGCTGGGTTGTGGCTGATAGCCGGAGCAATGAAGTCTGATGGGATCAGCTTAGTGCCTTGGTGAATCAGTTGGTAGAACGCGTGCTGACCGTTTGTACCAGGTTCACCCCAGATGATAGGGCCTGTTTGGTACTCTACTGGGTTACCTTCACGGTCAACGAATTTACCGTTAGATTCCATGTTACCTTGCTGGAAGTAAGCAGCAAAACGGTGCATGTATTGATCGTAAGGTAGAATTGCTTCTGACTCAGCGCCGTGGAAGTTGTTGTACCAAACACCAATTAACGCAAGGATCACTGGAATGTTGCTTTCAAATTCCGTTGAAGCAAAGTGGTTATCCATCTCGTGTGCACCATCGAGTAGCTCAGCGAAGTTATCGAAGCCGATAGATAGTGAGATAGAAAGACCGATCGCTGACCATAGTGAGTAACGACCGCCTACCCAATCCCAGAATTCGAACATGTTGTCAGTATCAATACCAAACTCAGCAACTGAAGCCGCGTTTGTTGATAGTGCTGCGAAGTGCTTAGCAACGTGTGCTGAGTCACCCGCTTCAGCCAAGAACCAATCACGCGCAGAGTGTGCGTTCGTCATTGTTTCTTGAGTGGTAAATGTCTTAGATGCCACTAAGAACAGTGTTGTTTCTGGGTTAAGAGGCTTAAGTGTCTCAACGATGTGAGTGCCGTCTACGTTAGAAACAAAGTGCATGTTTAGGCGAGTTTTGTATGGCGTAAGTGCTTCAGTTACCATGTATGGACCAAGGTCTGAACCGCCGATACCGATGTTGACGACATCAGTGATCTCTTTACCTGTGTAACCTTTCCACTCACCAGAAACGATACGGTGTGTGAACAGTTCCATTTTTGCTAGTACTGCGTTCACTGCTGGCATTACGTCTTTGCCATCAACCATTACTGGCTTGTCGCTACGGTTACGTAACGCAGTGTGAAGAACTGAACGACCTTCAGTCTTGTTGATTGCATCACCGCCGAACATTGCTTCGATTGCAGACTTAACTTCAGTCTCGTTCGCAAGAGCAAATAGGTGCTGCATCGTTTCAGCGTCGATAAGGTTCTTAGAGTAATCCACTAAGATGTCTGAACCGAAACGAGTAGAAAAGCTCTCGAAACGCTTTGCATCTTGAGCAAATAGCTCTTTCATATCCATATCTTGAGCAGACTCAAAATGTGCAGTTAGAGCTTTCCACGCTTGTGTTTGCGTTGGGTTGATATTTTTCAACATGGTATCTATCCCGATGTTACTGTAGGTTTTATTCTAGACGTCACCAAAGTGATGAATAGAACCCCCGATTAGGCGAAAGTTTATATTTTTCTATGATGACCAAATCGCATCACCACTGAAAGATTCTTTGTAATTTTTTTTCACGACGTATTATGCCGCATATGAAGAGCGGTACCTTGAGATAAATCAGAATTAGATTTCCTGATAGAAGAATCGGTACTGACTCTAGCGCTCACATCATTAAATGTGAGCGAAACCTGATAAATTCAAGTTCAAAAGATAGCGTTAAACCACTTTTTTTCCAAAGACATTATAGAGGATGGCGTATGTGGATTCAGAAGACGATACACCTACACGCACAAAAACGTGGATTTCATCTCATCACTGATGAAATTGAACAACAGATATCCGATATCCATTCACTGTCTGTTGGTTTATTACATCTATTCATTCAGCATACTTCTGCTAGCCTTACGCTAAATGAGAACGCAGACCCGACCGTCCGCACCGATATGGAATCACACTTTAATAAGTTTGTGCCCGAACGAGCCCCCTACTACAAGCACACCTACGAAGGTGATGATGATATGCCCGCTCACATTAAAGCATCGACACTTGGCACCAGTGTGACAATTCCGATTACCAATGGTCGTCTAGCATTAGGGACATGGCAGGGCATTTACTTAGGTGAACACCGAGATTGTGGCGGAAGTCGTACCGTTATTGCGACCATTCAAGGTGAGTAACGTTAAGTCATCAACAGTGAAATACCGCTTAACAAACATAATGGTAGAAAACAAAAAAGGGTGACACAGTTATGTGTCACCCTTTAAAAATATAAGAGAGTCGGGTTGGTAAAATCAGAATTAGAATTAGAAAGGCTGGTTTATCATAACCCTAAAGGTCCCTTCATCACCGCCTCGCGCTAATTCAGCACGTACAACAATGCCTTCGACCTGGAAACGAACTGCGCCGCCTAGGCTCCATTTCATGTCTGTGTGCAGTGTTTTGATATCGTACTCATCAGCAACACGCCCGACTTCAGCAAACGCCACCCACTGCCACCAAGGCAAATCGTAGTAGTTAATCAGTGGGATATCGCCCAGTGGTTGCCAATCAGGAAGCACTCGATATTCCGCAGAGTAGTGAATAGCAGAACGACCGTGGTAACGGCCTCCGCTATAACCTCTTAAGCGATATAAGCCACCGAGTCGAGCCTGCTCTGTTTCCGGTGGACGAGCACAATCTTGCCCTGAACAGTTGCCCCACGTAGGTGTATCAGCGGTATAGACATCAAATGCCACGACTTGTTGGTCGAACAAGTTCCCCAAAGGACCCAATGCAAAATACTGACTGTTTTGGAATGTCCACTTCAGCCATAAGTCATCGTTAGACCAACTTTCAGCGCCGGTAGTAAACTCAAGATTGGTATGAGACCCCTTGGTTGGGTTGCGTGTGCTATCACGGTTATCCCAATCAAACGCCAAACTAAAACCTGTCGCTTGCTCGCTATTGTTTAAGCCTTCTAGCTCACGAGCCGTATAGAAAGGCGTAAAGACAATCGAACTGACACCCGACTCTAATGGGGAAGCAAAACTCACATCTTTGATGGGTTGGAAAGCCCCTAGCAAGCCATGCTCTGCAACATTGCCCCAAGGCAGCAGATACTTAAACTCAACCTGATAGTTTTCTTCTAAGCCGTCGGCAATGGTTTTATCATCAATGGATGAATCATTATCGCCTTGAGAGCCAATGTAATACGGGTTTTCGTTAAAGCGAGCTTGGTACATCTGAGTACTGAACAATACGTTCTCAGACAGTGCGAAGTTAAAGGCTGATAAGAAACCAACGTAGCTGTCTTTATCTGAATAAAGCGCCATGCCAAACAGAGCGGCTTGAGGTTGCCAAACCCCCTTTGCGACACCAGCAACCCCGAAGGTATTACCCATGGTTTCAGTACTAAAATAGAAAGGAACAAAGGCTGAATCTTTTTCTTCACTCGCAGCGGGAGAAGACAAGCTGACACCGAGTAATGCCATTGCAGACATTAACCAGTATCGAGTCGTTCGTATGAACATCATTTACTTATAGGATCCATAGTTACTTCACATTTAGTTACTTCACATTAGCTACTTCACGTACTCCATCGCAACACGCGAAGTCAGCTTAGTGACCAGCTCGTAAGCGATAGTGCCGATATGTTCTGCGACTTCTTCTGAAGGTAAATCTTTACCCCATAATGTTGCTTCATCACCGACTTTATCTGCCGCATCAGGGCCAAGATCAACCGTTAGCATGTCCATTGATACACGTCCTGCGATCGGTACTTTTCGGCCGTTAACGAATACTGGAGTGCCGTTAGGAGCAGTGCGAGGATAACCATCACCATAACCTATCGCGATCACACCAACCTTGGTATCTCGCTCACTGGTCCAGTTACCGCCATAACCCACACTTTCACCCGCTTTAACATCACGAACCGCTATCAAGTGCGAGGTCAAAGTCATTACAGGATAAAAGCCAAGATCTTGCGCTGATTTATCAACAAAAGGAGAAACACCGTAAGAGATAATTCCCGGTCGAACCCAATCAAGATGGCTGTCTGGCCAAGCTAATAGACCCGCTGAAGCAGCAAGTGAACGCTCACCTTCACAACCGTCGGTGAGCGATAAGAAAAGCTCGGTCTGTTCAACGGTGGTTGCTCTATCAAGTTCATCAGCACAACCGAAGTGGCTCATGTAGCGCAGAGGTTTAGCAACATTCGCACATTGATGTAAGCGCTCAACAAAGTTTTGGTATTGCTCAGGACGAGCACCTAGGCGATGCATACCACTGTCGACTTTTAGCCAAACCACAACAGGTGTTTCCAACTCTGCATTCTCTAGCGCGCTTAATTGCTCTTCACAGTGCACCACAGTTTGGATGTTATTGGTCACCAAGATTGGCAAATCACCCGAAGAATAAAACCCTTCTAGCAACAAAATAGGTTTAACAATGCCACCAGCACGAAGCTGTAATGCTTCTTCAATACGCGCCACACCAAAAGCATCAGAGCTTTTTGAATGCTTGGCAATATGCAGTAAGCCATGTCCGTAGCCATTGGCTTTCACAACAGACATTACCTTGCAATGAGGAGCCTTCGACTTTATCTGGTTCAGGTTATGTTCAAGCGCGTTTAAGTCAATACTCGCCGTCGCTGCTTTCATGTAAGTCATTAGTGATTACTCATCATCAAATGCAGGACCTGCATAGTTATCAAATCGGGAGTGTTGACCTTGGAACGTAAGACGAACCGAACCGATCGGACCGTTACGTTGCTTACCAAGGATGATTTCAGCGATGCCTTTCAATGAACTATCTGGGTTATAAACCTCATCACGATAGATAAACATGATTAAGTCGGCATCTTGCTCGATCGAACCTGATTCACGCAAATCCGAGTTAACTGGGCGCTTATCAGCACGTTGCTCTAGGGAACGGTTAAGCTGAGAAAGTGCCACAACTGGTACGTTGAGCTCTTTTGCTAGTGCTTTCAATGAGCGAGAAATCTCGGCGATCTCTAGAGTACGGTTATCAGATAACGAAGGTACACGCATTAATTGAAGGTAATCTATCATGATCATAGAAATACCATCATGCTCACGAGCAATTCGTCGAGCTCGAGAACGTACTTCTGTTGGTGTTAGACCCGAGCTGTCATCGATATACATATTCTTCTTATCCATCAGAATACCCATACTCGACGAGATACGAGCCCAATCTTCATCGTCTAACTGACCGGTACGAATCTTGGTTTGGTCTACGCGAGAAAGTGATGCAAGCATACGCATCATCAGCTGTTCAGCAGGCATCTCTAGCGAGAAGATTAACACTGGCTTGTCTTGCTTCATCGCTGCGTTTTCACATAGGTTCATCGCAAACGTGGTTTTACCCATCGATGGACGCGCAGCAACAATGATTAAGTCAGAACCCTGAAGGCCTGCTGTCTTCTTATTGAGGTCGTTGAAACCCGTATCGACACCTGTCACACCATCTTGTGGCGATTTATATAAGATTTCGATACGTTCTAGCGTCTTCTCTAGAATGCTATCAACGTTTTGTGGACCTTCATTTTCACTTGCTCGGCCTTCGGCAATCGCGAAAACTTTACTCTCAGCAAGATCAACAAGTTCTTCCGATGTACGACCTTGCGGGTCATAACCAGAATCCGCAATTTCATTTGCTACACCAATCAGGCTACGCACCAATGCACGTTGTGCCACGATATCTGCATAGGCATTGATGTTTGCCGCACTTGGCGTATTTTTCGCTAGGTCAGCAAGGTAAGCAAAGCCACCCACTTCTTCAAGTTGCTCACGCAGCTCTAAATGTTCAGAGAGTGTAATAAGATCCAGAGGAGAGCTTTCTTCAAGGATATCCTTTACCGCTTCAAAGATCAGACGGTGAGGACGGCTATAAAAGTCTTTGGCCACAACCTTTTCGGCCACCGTATCCCAGCGTTCGTTATCCAATAACAAACCGCCAATAACAGATTGCTCAGCTTCTAATGAATGTGGCGGGACCTTGATGGCGTCCACCTGATCGTTGGCTGATTTCTGACTTTTGGTATCCACTATGACTACACTCAATAACTAATAATGATCGTTCATTATACCCAAGAACATCCGTTTGTAATCCGATCCTATGAGTTTGTTTTATTCTTCAGCAAGAATTTACCTATTGCTGACGGAATTAACCAAAGGTAGCATTACGATCCTTCCATTCATTCACTGTATAACTGAGGTATGCGTGTCCAAATTATTGGCTCTGAGCACTGGTCTTCTAAGCATCGGTCTCCTGAGCACTCCGTCGGCCTTAGCGGATGATGCTAAAGCCTCTGTTGATGCAATCCTCGACTCGATAGTGGTAGCAGAACCTGCTGCTGAGCCGATCGTCGTTGCACCGACACCTGAAGAAAAAGATATGGATATCGCACCGAGTGATTCAGAACTGCCGAACCCACTGAATACTGAAGTCGAATTTGGATATCAGTCGCATACTGGTAATTCTGATTCTCGATCGCTGAATGCACGCCTGAACGGTGAGTACACGGCTGGCCGTCATAGAACCAGTGGCGAATGGAAATATTACAATCTCTACAAAGATGGCGAAGAAGATAAAAGGCAATCGACATATTCTGCTCAGAGTGACTACAAGTTAAGTCCGAAAACCTACCTCTATGGCAGCTTTAAAGGGGTCGATTCACGATACAGTGCTTATTTTAAGGACTACACCGTTTCTAGCGGTCTAGGTTATCAGTTTTCGAATACAGAAGAGTTTGTGTTGGAGGTCGAAGTGGGGCCGGGTTTTCGTTACCAAGAGCCTAATCTCGATGAATTAGACGACGATGACATCATCTTCCCAGAGATCGTTGAAGAAGCGATTTTCCGTGGCAATGTAAATACATCATGGCAGGTATTGAAAAATTTGAAGCTCAAAGCCGATGTGACGTTGGTGTCTGGCCACAGCAACCTAAAATTTGATACTGAATTAGAAGCCATCAACGATATTACCGACAATATCGCACTAAAAATTGCTCACTCTCGACAGTACCACGACAAGGTACCGGAAGGGTTGAACAAAGAAGATTCCGTACTGTCTGTAAATCTACTTTTTCAATTCTAAATTTGAGAGCGGGTATAACGGTGTATCGATAAAGAACACCCTCGTTTTTACTATGTAAGGCCCCTCCTCTCTAGTGCTTTCTATCCCTGCAATCGTCACTGTTCCAAAAAGCTTAAAACTCATATTGCAGACATAAAAAAACACCAGCCGAAGCTGGTGTTTAAAACTTTCAAAAGAAAGAATTCGTCTTGGTACTGAAATTACTCAGCTGCAACGATAGCGATTTTCGCAGTAGCAAAAACTTCAGAGTGAAGTTGGATGCTTACTTCGAATTCGCCGATGTTACGTAGAGCGCCTTCAGGTAGGCGTACTTCGCTCTTAGCTACTGCAACACCTGCCGCTGTAATAGCGTCAGCGATGTCACGAGTACCGATAGAACCGAATAGTTTACCTTCGTCACCAGCTTTAGAAGCGATTGTAACGCCTTCTAGAGTGTTAACGCTCTCAGCGCGAGCTTCTGAAGCAGCTAGTTGCTCAGCAACTTTAGCTTCTAGTTCTGCACGACGAGTTTCGAACATAGCAACGTTGTCTTTAGTTGCCATAACTGCTTTACCCTGTGGGATAAGGAAGTTACGAGCGTAACCAGATTTAACGTTTACTTGGTCGCCAAGGCCACCTAGGTTACCGATCTTATCAAGTAGAATAACTTGCATTATCTTAGTCCTCTTAAACTATTATTAACTATTACCGATTACTGATGCTTGTCAGTGTACGGTAGTAGTGCTAGGTAACGAGAACGCTTGATAGCGCGAGCTAGCTGACGTTGGTATTTAGCACTTGTACCAGTGATACGGCTAGGTACAATTTTACCAGCTTCAGTGATGTAGTTTTTTAGAGTTGCTACGTCTTTGTAGTCAATCTCTTGTACGCCTTCTGCAGTAAAACGGCAGAATTTACGACGACGGAAGAAACGAGCCATGGGCTATCTCCTGATCTAAATTTAATAATGCGGTACTCACACGAACTTATAAATAAGTCTAAGCAAATGCTTGTAGTGAGAATACCTAAACGAGTTGAATAAAATTTAATGACCTAAAAGGCCAAAAAAGAATTACTCAGCAGCAGCTTCTGGCTTAGCTTCTTCTTCACGACGTGGTGCACGTTCTTCACGGTCATCACGACGAGGAGCACGCTCTGCACGCTCTTCTTTTTGCTTAAGCATGATAGATTGCTCAGTCACAGCGCCTTTAGTGCGCATGATCATGTTACGTAGAACTGCATCGTTAAAACGGAAAGCAGTTTCTAGCTCGTCCATCACTTCTTGGCCAGCTTCAACGTTCATAAGAACGTAGTGAGCTTTGTGAAGTTTGTTGATTGGGTAAGCCATTTGACGGCGGCCCCAGTCTTCTAGACGGTGGATAGTACCACCAGCTTCAGTGATTGAACCAGTGTAACGCTCGATCATGCCAGCAACTTGCTCGCTTTGATCAGGGTGAACCATGAATACGATTTCATAATGACGCATTTGGTTGCTCCTTACGGATTATTAGCTTCCACGAAAGGCTCGGTCGTCCAAGGGAAGCAAGGAACTAAAGAAAAATGACCGAGTTTTAAGGACGGCAAATATTATAGAAAGAACCCGGTATTGGCAAGCGGTATTTGGCTAATAATGAAACAGTTTTTCTTTCGCCATCTAGCCATCTGATAAACCAATGAGTTCTGCTATTGCAGCCTAAAAAGAAACGCTCACCAACAAGAGGCGAGCGTTAATAAATTCATAGACTTAAAGTCGTTTAACTCTTTATATAGCAAGTACCTCTAAACAACATAGAGGCACACAACTAAACCAAGCGTGACTGAGTCAAATGTTGCTGAACCTAGGTTTACTGAGCTAAACGCTGACGTACCGCTTCGAACAGACAGATGCCCGATGCTACTGAAACGTTCAGGCTCGACACGCTACCTGCCATTGGGATCTTAATCAGATCATCACAGGTTTCACGCGTTAGACGACGCATACCGTCACCTTCAGCACCCATAACCACAGCAAGAGGGCCTGTTAACTTCGCTTGGTAGATATCATGCGTTGCTTCACCTGCGGTACCCACAAACCATACACCCTGTTCTTGCAGTGCACGCATTGTTCGAGCGAGGTTGGTTACACGTACTAGAGGAACGGTCTCAGCCGCACCACACGCTACCTTGCTTACCGTTGCTGTTAGCGGCGAAGAGCGGTCTTTCGGTACGATAACAGCAGCAACACCCGCGGCATCCGCATTACGCAGACAAGCACCTAGGTTGTGAGGGTCTGTTACGCCGTCTAGAACCAACAGCAGAGGCTGTTCGTGCTGCGCAAGGATATCGTCTAGGTGAGTTTCATTAAGCTGCTTAGCAGGCTTCACCTTAGCAATAAGACCTTGGTGATTCGCACCTTGTGCTTTTTCATCAAGCGGCTTACGACCCATTTGTTGAATCGATACACCAAATTGCTGCAATTGATTCAGTAATGGAAGCAGGCGATCGTCTTGACGACCTTTCAGTACATACGCTTCAATAAAACGCGCTGGATCTTTTTCTAGTACGGCTTTCACCGCGTGAATACCGTAAATAAATTCGTTACTCATTGTCTCTGGTTACTCTTATTGCTCAGAGGTGAATGTCATCAAACCCGATGCACCCATCTCTGTATTGTTTATTTCGAGAGCATGCATCTTCCGCCTGATACTCTCGCATTTAAATTCGTTAGACGTTTAAGCGCTACTCGTCACTGTAATGACGATAGCTTAAGACTTATCAGCCTTTGGCTTACGGCTTGCTGCGCGCTTTTTCTTCGCACGAGCTTTAGCAGCACCAGTTTTATTCGCTGGCTTTTTCTTCTTAGATGAACTTTCGCTACTTCCATCAGGTCGCTTAGTTGGTTCAACTAAAGGCGTTGCAGGTACACCCGGCTTATTGCTCTTCACCGCTGAACGCTTCTTGCTTTTCGCCTTTTTCATCGCTTCAGCAGCACGCTTCTTGGCTGTTTTACCTTTACCACGCGGCTGACGATCGGTGTCTTCTAAATCAAAGTCGATTTGACGAGTTTCTAAGTTAACCGCAGAAACCTTCACTTTAACCGAATCACCCAAGCGGTAGATATTACCTGAGCTTTCACCCACTAGACGCTGACCAACAGCATCAAATTGGTAGTAGTCATTCGCTAGCGCAGAAATATGTACCAGACCATCGATGTGCAGTTCCGTTAGACGCACAAAGAAACCGAAGCCAGTCACGTTGGCAATCACGCCATCCATCACTTCGCCAACATGGTCTTGCATGTATTCACATTTCAGCCAGTCGTTCACTTCACGTGTAGCATCATCAGCACGACGCTCAGTCATTGAACACTGTTCGCCGTAGAAGTCCATATCATCGAAAGTGTAGTGGTAACCACCGGTTGGCGTCCAACGCTCGCTGTTACGACCTTCTTCTTTCGCAATAAGGTACTTAATTGCACGGTGCAATAGTAAATCTGGGTAACGACGAATTGGCGAGGTAAAGTGAGCATAGCGCTTAAGAGCTAGACCAAAGTGACCCGCGTTGTCCGCGTTGTATACCGCTTGTTTCATTGAGCGCAACAGCATAGTTTGGATTAACTCACGGTCTTCACGTTCGTTAATCTGCTGCATCAGTTGTGCATAGTCTACCGGAGATGGCGACAGGCCACCCTCCAGCGTTAAACCTAGTTCACTTAAGAAGCTCTTGAAGCCCATTAAGCGCTCTTCACCCGGAGTATCGTGAACACGGTATAGAGCCGGCTCTTTCGCTTTTTCTACGTAAGATGCCGATGCGATATTCGCAAGAATCATACATTCTTCGATGATCTTGTGTGCATCGTTGCGGATTACTGGCTCAATACGGTCAATCTTACGATCCGCATTGAAGATAAACTTAGTTTCTACCGTTTCAAATTCAATCGCACCACGTTCGTCACGCGTTTTCTTAAGCACCTTGTACATCTTATGCAGTTCTTCAAGATGTGGTACTTCTGGTTCGTAACGTTCACGTAATTCTTCATTGCCATCTAAGATCGCGCCTACTTTGTTATAAGTAAGACGAGCATGAGAATTCATGACTGCTTCATAGTGCTTGTAGCCTGACAGTTTACCTTTGTCTGAGATAGTCATCTCACACACCATACACAAACGGTCGACTTGAGGGTTCAATGAACACAAACCATTTGAAAGGACTTCTGGCAGCATTGGGACAACTTGTGACGGGAAGTATACCGAGTTACCACGGTTAATCGCTTCTTTGTCTAGCGCTGTCTCTGGGCGAACGTAGTAACTTACGTCAGCAATCGCTACCCACAGGCGCCAGCCGCCGCCTTTCTTCGCTTCACAGTAAACCGCATCATCGAAGTCACGCGCATCTTCACCATCGATAGTCACCAATGGCAATTTACGCAGGTCAACACGTCCTTCTTTTGCTTCTTCAGGAACATGCTCACCGAGGTTTACGATTTGCTTATCTACCGCTTCAGGCCACTCTTGTGGGATCTGGTGAGTACGGATCGCTATCTGCGTTTCCATACCCGGAGCCATATTCTCACCAAGAACTTCGGTCACTTTACCCATCATGTTACGAGAACGACCACCACGGTCCGTAATTTCAATCACAACCACATTACCCATTCGAGCACCGCCTTTATGCTCCGTTGGGATCTGGATGTCGTGACTAATACGCGAATCATCAGCAACCACATAAGAATGGCCGTACTCTAGGAAGAAGCGACCAACAAGTGGCGTTTTACGCTCTTCAAGCACACGAACCAAACGGCCTTCACGACGGCCACGCTTACTGTTGTCAGTCGGCTGAACCAATACATAATCACCGTGCATGATGGTTTTCATCTGATGATGCGGCAGCACGATATCATTGTCTTTACCCACACTGCCGTCTGGGCGTACCCAACCATGACCGTCTTTATGACCAATCACAAAGCCTTTAATCAATTCCATCTTCTCAGGCAATGCGTAACACTGACGACGGGTAAAGATAAGCTGTCCATCACGTTCCATTGCACGTAAACGACGACGCAGCCCTTCATATTGTTCCTCTCCAGCCAAACCCAAAGCTTCGAATAGATCGTTGCGGTTCATAGGAGTATTCGCGTCTGTTAGAAACGAAATAATGAACTCACGGCTTGGTACTGGGTTTTCGTAATTTTTCGACTCTCGGTCGGCAAAAGGATCAACAGTGGTTGTCGCTGTCGTGTTTTCTGACATTGGTGTGTTTTTTGACATAGGCGGGCCTGCTTAAGCAAGGAAGGTATATTACCCCTAGTATATCTGATGCTAGAGGTAAGCTACAGATATGCTTTGGAAAAGCCTAAAATAACCTAAGATTGATACATATCTTCACTTTGTGAAACATCACTTCATAGACGCGGACTATCATCAAAATTTCAAGCAAACGATAAAACAAACGTTTGCGCCATGAATGAAATACACTATTATCCACACACTTTAACAACACCTGTTCTGAGTATTGATATGAAACTAAAACGCACCCTATTGACTTCAGCGATGGCAAGCCTAGCTCTATTTCCATTTGCGAGTTCAGCAATGGAAAAAGCTGACCTGATGATAACCGATGCCATGGTTCTAACCATGAACCAAGACAAAACGGTTTACGAGAGCGGCACTGTTGTCGTCAAAGACAACAAAATCATTGCGGTTGGCGATGCTTCACTAGAGAAGCAGTACCAAGCTAAACAAGTGCTAGACGTTGATGGCGATATCGTAATGCCAGGTCTCATCAATACTCATACTCACGTATCCATGACGGTTTTCCGTTCGTTGGCCGATGATGTGCCTGATCGCTTGCACCGCTACATCTTCCCACTTGAAGCTAAGTTAGTGTCTCGCGATATGGTTCGTATAGGCGCTAACCTTGGTAACGTTGAAATGGTAAAAGGTGGCGTAACTACTTACGCTGATATGTACTACTTTGAAGACGAAGTCGCTAAAACTGTTGATAAAATTGGTATGCGCGCAGTATTAGGCGAAACAGTAATCAAATTCCCAGTGGCTGATGCAGCAAACGCGGAAGAAGGTATTAAATACGCATTGAACTTCATTGAAGAATATAAAGATCACCCGCGTATTACGCCTGCATTTGCTCCTCACGCCCCTTACACAAACACAACCGAAGTCCTTCAAAAAGTAGCAAAGCTTTCTCTAGAACTTGATGTTCCAGTAATGATTCACTTAGCTGAATCTCATCGTGAAGAAGAAAAAATTGCAAAACGAGCTGAAGGTTTATCTCCGGTTCAATACATGGACAGCATTGGTGCACTAAACAAAAACTTAGTTGGCGCACACATGATCCTAGTAGACGATCATGATATCGAGCTAGTGAAAAAATCAGATATGGGCGTGGCTCACAACATGAGTGCCAACATCAAGTCAGCAAAAGGCGTGTCACCTGCGCTTAAGATGTATGACGAAAATGTACGTATCGGTTTAGGTACTGATGGTCCAATGTCTGGTAACACATTGAGCACCATTGATGAGTTCAACCAAGTCGCTAAGGTTCACAAATTGGTGAATAAAGATCGTGCTGCAATGCCGCCGATCAAAGTGATCGACATGGCAACAATGGGCGCAGCAAAAGCACTACACATGGAAGATAAGATCGGTTCTCTTGAAGCAGGCAAACTAGCCGACATCATAGTGATCGATACTAAAGCGCCAAACATGATTCCGGTCTACAACCCATACTCTGCATTAGTTTACTCAGCTAACTCGGGGAACGTTCGTCACACCATCGTTGATGGCAAGATCATCATGCAAGATCGCGACATGCTAACGGTCGATGAAGATCAAATTCGCCAAGAAGCACTCGATTTCACCAAAGTCGTTCGTAAGACGGTAATTGAATCTGGTGAAGTTGTTCAGTAACGTCATCGAATGAAATAAACGGCTTTCCGTTCAGATCAAAAAAGGCCTCATAGGTATTTACCTATGAGGCCTTTTTATATCGATATCTTTCTCGATCAAGATAGATGGTTAACGAGTGCAGTCGTTAACCATCAACCTTAATTAATAATTGTAATTACCAGAACACGTCTCGACGTTTTGCTCGAGCGATAATGTTGTCTGGCATTCTCCGCTCCAAACCGCTTCGAAGCACAGTTATACGCTTATGTTGCCTTTGATCCGCTGTCACCGAGTTGTATAACCAGCGATAAGCATCCTCATAATCTAACGGGCTACCGTAATCACGTAGCAAGAGTTCCGCTAAGTGGATACTTGCACTTAAGTTACCCATCGAGGCGGCTTCACGTAAATACGGGATCGCACGCTCTTTGTCTTGTTGCACCAAAGTGCCAAGAGAATAATAACGTCCTAACTGCTCGAGTGCCGCTGGTAAACCTTGATGTGCTGCGTTTTCCATATAGTAAAGGCCAAGCTCTACATCTTGCGGAACACACACACCCCAAGCCAACATATCACCGTATAAAAACTCATAAGAAGGCAAGCTAATACGCGTTGCACGAGCAACGATATCTTCAACTAACTGGCACTTATCAGCTTTCACTCGCTCTAGGTGTTGATTATTCTCGATTAAATTAATCAGTTCAGCTTCTGTATATATTGGAACGGGCTCTCCCACATCAGCCAAATCTGCATGACTCAAGGGTGAGCTCAGCGCCACTATCAATGAAGCTGCTACAATTCGTAGCTTCATACCTGCACTCTATTATCTGTCGTTAAAGCTATCTATTGAGGGCAGCAGACGATTTCTGCACGCACCAAAATAGGGTGAACTTCACTTTCCATGATATCTGTATCGGCAATAACCTTGACGGCTTTAGACAAAACTTGCCGCTAATGGGCAATATTTTGCCATATGGAGTTCAAAAGATCATCACGAGCGGCTTAGTTTTCAAATTGCAGGTATTAAAAAGCCGACTTAACAAAGTCGGCTTTTAGAAAACTATTTCATTATCAAAGTACTTTAATTACCTCAGTACGCTTCGTGCTGTGGTAATCACTCAGCTGGGCATTATGCGCCGTATGGGTGAACCTTGATGATAGTTTCGTTACGATCTGGGCCAGTTGATACGATATCAATTGGAACGCCAGTTAGGTCTTCGATACGCTTGATGTAATCTAGAGCAGCTTGTGGAAGCGCGTCGATAGATTTAGCACCAAATGTGTTTTCAGACCAACCAGGCATTGTTTCGTAGATTGGCGTCGCTTCTTCGAATGACTCAGCAGCCATTGGAGAAACTTCTAGGATAGAACCATCTTTCATCTTGTAACCAGTACAGATTTTTAGTTCTTCTAGGCCATCTAGAACGTCTAGTTTAGTTAGACACATACCAGATAGAGAGTTGATTTGGATTGCACGACGCATAGCAACAGCATCGAACCAACCTGTACGACGTAGACGACCAGTAGTTGCGCCAAACTCGTGACCAACATCGCCTAGGTGCTTACCGACTGGATCTTGCTTCTCAAGGCCATCGTATAGCTCAGTTGGGAATGGACCTGAACCAACACGAGTACAGTAAGCCTTAGTAATACCAAGGATGTAACCGATGTGACGAGGACCGAAACCAGAACCTGCAGCAACACCACCAGCAGTCGTGTTAGAAGACGTTACGTATGGGTAAGTACCGTGGTCGATATCTAGTAGCGTACCTTGAGCACCTTCAAACATGATCTTGTCGCCGCGCTTACGTGCTGCGTCTAGTTCGTCAGTTACGTCGATAACCATCGCAGTTAACATGTCTGCGTAGCTCATCGCTTGCTCAAGTACTTCTTCGTAGCTTACTGTTTCAGCTTTGTAGAAGTGCTCTAGTTGGAAGTTGTGGAATTCCATAACTTCTTTTAGCTTCTCAGCAAATGCTTCTTTATCGAAAAGGTCGCCAACGCGTAGACCGCGACGAGCAACTTTATCTTCGTAAGCAGGACCGATACCACGACCTGTTGTACCGATAGCTTTAGCGCCACGAGCGATTTCACGCGCGTTGTCGATAGCAATATGGTACGGAAGAATTAGAGGACAAGCTTCAGAGATGAAAAGACGCTCACGCACTGGGATACCGCGTTCTTCAAGAGGCTTCATCTCTTTAAGAAGTGCGTCAGGCGATAATACAACACCGTTACCAATAACACATTTAACGTTATTGCGTAGGATGCCTGATGGAATTAAGTGAAGAACGGTTTTTTCACCGTCAATTACAAGTGTGTGACCTGCATTGTGACCGCCTTGGTAGCGAACCACGTATTTTGCATCTTCAGTTAAAAGGTCAACGATTTTACCTTTACCTTCATCACCCCATTGGGTGCCTAGAACGACTACGTTATTTCCCATCTTTCCAATTTCTGTTGCTAATTAAAAATGGATTCTAGCACTGAATCACACTTCTTGCAGTCACTTTTTGTTCATAAACGTTAACACTGTACAAAAATAAACCAGCGATAACTGAGGGCGAATGTGTAAAGATGCTGATATCATTGCATTTTATAGACAAAAGGCAGAACCATGTCTCAATCAATTTGGCTCGCTATTGGGCTCGTTCTTATCGCTGAAGGGCTCGGCCCCTTGATTGCACCTAATGGCTGGAGAAACATGGTCGCGCAACTGAGCGAGCAACCAGACACCCAACTGCGCCGTATTGGCGGTTGTCTTGTGGTGGCTGGTGCCGTTATCGCTTTCATGACCTACCGTTAGGTTTTCTCAAAGTACGGAGCTGTCACTACGACTTCCCTCGAAGATTCAATGGTCACCTGCAGTCTTCTACGAATAGAAAACAAAAAGGCTCCCATTATGGGAGCCTTTTGATTTTTAGGTACTTCGCTAATTTAATGAATTAACGAATCAGCTTATTTTGCTGGAGCACCGCTTGCTTGATTCATGTATTGGAAGAAGTCAGTCTTCGGATCCAGTACTAGAATGTCGCTCTTATCGCTAAATGATGTCTCATAAGCTTGCAGTGAACGCATGAAGCCATAGAACTCAGGGTCTTTGCTAAATGCATCAGAGTAGATCTTCGCTGCTTCTGCATCAGCATCACCACGAGTCACTCGAGCAGTACGGTCAGCTTCAGCAAGAACAGTCGCGACTTCTAGCTCAGCTTGAGCACGGATAACTTCTGCTTTCTCACGACCTTGTGAACGGTGTCTACGAGCAACCGACTCACGTTCTGCACGCATACGGCGGTAGATAGATTCACTGATTTCGTCAGGAAGGTTAATCTTCTTCATTCGGAAATCAACAACTTCAACACCTAAATCAGCCATCGCACTTTCTGCCGTTCCAGACAAAACGTTTTCCATGATCTTATCGCGTTCGCCATCAACTTCTAGTGCTTCTGCAGCCGCTACCGTTGTGACAACTTCGCTATCAGCAGAGTCTGGCAGGATGTCCTTATTACGAGGGCCTGATACGATCTGCTTAATTTCACGAGAACCAATTTCAGAACGAAGAACATCTGTCACTTTACGCTCAAGAAGTGCTTCTGCCGTCATGATATTGCCGCCGCCGGTACTCAGATAAAAACGTCCAAAATCAGCAATACGCCATTTTGCGTAGGTATCAATTAGAACGTCTTTTTTCTCTGATGTTACGAAACGGTCAGAACGACCATCCATCGTTTGAATACGAGCATCAAGTACTTTTACGCGATCAAACATCGGCAGTTTAAAGTGCAAGCCTGGTTCATAGATTCGTGATACGCCGTTGTCATCGAGAACTCGACCAAAACGAATTACCATGCCACGTTCGCCTTCTTGAATCACAAATAGTGACATCAATAGAAGGGCAATCGTCACAACTAATACAGGGATCATTAATTTACGCATTATTAGTATCTCCCTTGACGTGAACTGTCTGAACGAGTTTGAGTGCTAGACTTTGGATCGGCTTGAGTTTCTAACTCAATTTGATCGTAAGTTGATGATGTTTTTGCAGGGCGAGTGCCCGACTGAGAACCACCTTGTGCGCCTAGCTTATCAATTGGTAGGTATAGCAAGTTACCGCTTGATTCAGAATCAATCAGGACTTTCGATGTGCTTGAGTACACTTTTTCCATTGTATCAAGGTACATACGGTTACGTGTTACTTCAGGAGCTGCTTGGTATTCAGGTAGCAGTTTCTCGAACTGAGCTACTTGACCTAGAGCACCATTAACTGTGCGCTCTGAGTAACCCACCGCTTCTTTCTTCAAACGCTCAGCACGACCTGTTGCTTTTGGAAGAATGTCATTTCGGTAAGCTTCAGCTTCACGCTCGAAACGCTCTTCATCCTCACGAGCCGCGATAGCATCATCAAATGCATCTTTCACTTGCTCTGGTGGACGTGCTGACTGGAAGTTCACGTCAACAATCAGAATACCCATGTCGTAGCTATCAATAATACGGTTCAACGTTTCTTGAGTGCTTTGACGAATCTGCTGACGACCACTTGTCAAGATACTATCCATTAGTGAGTCACCAATTACCGCACGAAGCGCAGAATCGGTTGCTTGGCGTAAACTGTCGTCTGCATTCGTTACACGATACAAGTATTTGTATGGGTCAGAAACACGGTATTGAACACCCATTTCAACGGTCACAACGTTTTCATCTTTCGTTAGCATGGTGCCAGCAGCACGTAGAGAACGAATCGCTTGAACGTTTACCAGTTGCTCATCTTTGATTTCATCGATAAAGCGTGGGTGCCAGTTAAGACCAGGTTCCTCGATACGGTCGAACTGACCCAGTCGAAGTACTACTGCTCTTTCTGCTTCGCCAACGGTATAGAAACCCGCGAAGAACCAGATAGCAATCGCAATGACAGCAATGACACCAAAGCCAATCGCACCGCCACCACCAATAGATGGCCCGTTACCGTTGCCACCTTTTTTACCAAACTTGCCACCTAACTTTTGACTTAGTTTACTAAACACTTCGTCTAAGTCTGGCGGTCCTTGATCTCGGCCGCCGCGATTATTGTTCTTACCCCAAGGGTCGTTATCGCGGCCGTTATTATCGCCGTTGTTGTTATTTCCAGGCTCATTCCACGCCATTAGAAAGCTCCATCATTTGATATGACGTTATACTGTAGCAGTCTCTTTGGTAACGATAAAGCCACCTAAGAGCGCCCCTTCTCTTTTTTCAAGTTTAGACCAATCTATTTGTTGCATTCGGATATCTATCAACAAGTTACCATTTTCATCATACTCTTCTTGTTGAATACATTTCATCTCAAAGAATAAGCTACGAATACGGCCCTGATGTTGATGTGGAATACACAACCGGAATTGAACCATCTGGCTAGCTAAACGCTCAGTTAAAGCTTCAAACAGCAGTTCAATACCTTCTCCTTCCATTGCAGAAACCCAAACAGCGCGAGGTGCGCCCTCTTCGTCTCTTTCAATTCGAGGTTTTTGGTCTTCCATGCAGTCAATTTTGTTCATGACTACAAGGGTTGGCACTTCATGAGCATCGATTTCTTCTAATACTTCATGAACAGCCTGAATGTTCTCACGAAAACGGTCATCACTGGCATCAACAACATGTAACAAAATGTCAGCTTCCTGCGTCTCTTGTAATGTTGCCTTGAACGCAGCGACCAAGTCGTGTGGTAGATGACGGATAAAACCTACGGTATCTGCGAGAATTGCAGGCCCGACATCTGCCAAATCAATCTTACGTAGTGTTGGGTCTAGAGTTGCAAACAGTTGGTCTGCCGCATAAACACCAGCACTTGTGATGCGATTGAAAAGTGTTGATTTCCCTGCGTTGGTATAACCAACCAAAGAAATTGTTGGGATTTCAGCTCGATTACGAGCACGTCGCCCTTGTTCACGCTGCTTAGCGACTTTCGCTAAACGACGTAGTATTGCTTTTATACGGTCACGCAACAAACGGCGATCGGTTTCCAGTTGAGTTTCACCTGGACCACGAAGACCAATACCACCTTTCTGCCTTTCAAGGTGAGTCCAACCACGAATCAATCGAGTAGAGATATGACGAAGCTGAGCGAGCTCAACTTGTAGCTTACCTTCATGAGTTCGCGCACGTTGTGCAAAGATATCTAAGATCAAACCCGTGCGATCAATCACACGACATTTACACAATTGCTCGAGGTTTCGCTCTTGGGCAGGAGAGAGGGAGTGGTTAAAAATCACAATTTCAGCACCGGTTAGCTGAACAGCTTGTGCGATTTCTAGGGCTTTACCTTCTCCAACGTAGTATTTAGGGAGTGGGGATTGTCGGCTACCAGTAATCACTTGTAGCGTTTCTACCCCCGCTGAGGAGACCAGCATTTCACATTCGCTTAGGTCTTCCCATTCTCCCTCTTGCGTGAAGTTGATATGAACAAGTACGGCTCGCTCGCCGGATTCATAACGGTCAAACAAGCAACCAACTCCTTATTACAGCGCAAGCTGTATCAATTGAACGATTAATCTTCAGTCTTCTCAGGACGATCAGATGGCGTGCGTTGCTCGCCGCTGTGGTGACTCACTGCGCGAGCAGGTACCACAGTAGAAATCGCATGCTTGTAAACCATTTGGTTTACTGTGTTCTTCAATAAGATCACGAATTGATCGAAAGACTCGATCTGACCTTGCAGCTTAATGCCGTTAACAAGATAGATAGAGACTGGAATGCGCTCACGACGGAGTGCATTTAGGAATGGGTCTTGTAGCGATTGCCCCTTAGCCATTTTATTTTCCTTATTTGTATTTTGTTGTAATTATTTAGCTAGTGGTGCACAAAAAGGTGCGGCCTTTGCATCTGAGCTAAATGAATAAAAAAACTCCGTTGTTATTGAAAGGCTGTGATTTTTTAAAAGCCTCAATAACGGATCCTTTCCAGAGTATATTCACGCAAAAGCGATCACATTATACACAGCAATACTAATCAGATGCTATTGCATCTGAAAGAGTTTCTAACGCTTGATCAATGTTTTCGCTATCTAACCAAGTTAAATCATCCCAACTGCGCAACCAGGTGATTTGTCGCTTGGCCAACTGACGGGTTGCACAGACACCACGGAAAACCGCTTCGTCTAAATCACAATTACCGTCTAAATAATCCCACATCTGCCTATAACCAACGCATCGGATCGATGGCAGTTCAGGGTGAAGATCTTCTCTGGCGTACAACGCCTTCATTTCATCTTCAAATCCCGCTTCTATCATCTTCTCGAAACGCAGCTCAATGCGGCGATGGAGTTCAGTCCTTTCCTTGGGAGCTATTGCAAATTGTTTTACACGAAATGGCAGGCTATCGCCTTTCGTTTGAGTTAGCTCTGTTAATGTTTTACCCGAAATTCGGTAAACTTCCAATGCCCTTGAAAGCCTTTGTGGATCATTTGGGTGTATTCTTTCAGCGGATACGGGATCTATCTCTCTTAATTGATCGTGCAATGCCTGCCAACCTTGTTCGATAGATTCCGCTTCAATCTTCTTACGAATCTCTTGATCCGCGGCGGGTAGTGGCGATAAACCTTCCAACAATGCCTTGTAGTAAAGCATTGTGCCACCAACAAGTAGCGGGATTTTACCTTCCGCTACAATCTTATTCATTTCACTGATCGCATCACGACGAAAGTCAGCCGCAGAATACGCTTCGCTTGGATCGAGAATATCAATCAAGCGATGAGGCGCGAGCGCGAGCTCTCCTGCATCCGGCTTAGCAGTACCAATATCCATGTCTTTGTAGATTAGCGCCGAATCGACACTGATGATCTCTACCGGGTATTTCTGACGCAAGCGGATAGCTAAATCTGTTTTTCCTGATGCCGTTGGGCCCATTAAAAACAACGCTAAAGGTAATTTTTCAGTCATGATATTTTGTATTTATTTCTCTGTTAGAGCACTTAATTAAAAGGCTTCATGTCGCGATACTCTTGTCTACTAAGAAAAGCCTCATCGCAACAGTTAAATCGTAAACAGCCGAAGCCGTAAATAAGCTTAATTTATCTAAAACTCAGCTGTGAAAATTCACCTGCAAACTAAGCCATAAAAGCAGCGATGGTTGCAGAAAAGTCGATAGGATTAACAAACTCTGGATCATCTAATGGAAGTAGACCATGCCAAAGTTGTTCAAGTTCCCCAACTAGTTGAACCGCTTCAGATAAAGTGTAGTCGCTTTTTACTTGTGCCGTTTGAATCCCGATCCAGTTAACCAATGATGGCAACAGATCGCTGGAAACATTAGCCGAGTGATTATCAACAATCTGAGCGTTTAATGAAGCCGCGTAAGATAACAGATCTGGGATCAAAATTTGTAAGTTTTGCTGCCTTAAAGGAGAAGGCACGCCCATCACCATTACCGCCTCGCTGTTTCGCGCCTTAAGCTCAATCCCCAGTAACGCCAAAGTTTGACTCAGCGCCTTAGCAACTTCGACAAGTTCACTGCCCAGCTTAATCGATAAGGGCACCAATAGTGGCTGGCTTTTTAACGCGCCCCCTCGAGTATCAAGCTGACCAACAACACGCAATAACTCAGCCTTAGCCAAAGAAACCAACACACTGCCGTTCTTATTGCCCATCACCAGATATTGACGTTCCACAATCGAGACCGCTTTACCCAAGTCCGTTACAGGTGCTCTTGGTTTCAAGTTAACGGGATTCTGTTGAGAAGGCTTAGCTTCTTTGTCTATGTTATCTCTGGTTTCTACTGGTGCCACGTGCTCTTGAGGAGATGATGGCTGTACAACTTGATCATCAAAATCTGGCGTTTTCAGAAGCTCTTTATAGGCCTTCACTTCTCGCTTAGATGGAGCAGGTTCACCATGATGTTGGTGCGGCTCTTTTTCTTTTTTAGGTTCAGGTCGAGACTCTATCCACTCTTGGCGAGGCGAGCCTGTAAAACTGGTTTCGCGATCCGACGAGCCTCTGCTAGACGATGAACCTCGGTTAGCTGGTGAGCTATAACGCTGCCCACCATCATTAACGCTGTGCTGAGGGTTATCATAAACCTGTTCAGATTCGGCTTTTCTTGGGTAGGCTGGCGTTTGCTCAATAGCATATCTTTCACTATCAGATACTTGAGGTTGTTCTGAACTGCTCGGCATTATGCTTTCAGGCTCTGAGAAACTGGCAATCTCTCCGATACCCGGATTCGAGCTACCTTGCTGATGATGCATCACTTCTGACTGATGAAACGCAGACTGCTTGATCGGTGCTGCATCAATTTGTTTGCTTTGGGCTAAGCCATCACTCAAGGCTTGGTAGATAAAGTCGTGTACAAGGCGGGCTTGATGAAAACGCACTTCATGTTTTGCAGGATGAACATTCACGTCCACCTGATGTGGGTCTAGCTCAATGAACAACACATACGTCGCGAATTGGTCGGGGCGCAAGCTAGTTTCGTAGCTTTGACGAATCGCATGATTGATCAGCTTATCGCGCATCATACGACCATTCACATAACAGTATTGCAGATCGCTTTGTTGTCTTGCTCCTTCAGGCGTGGTGATCCAACCATGAAGTTTTAAGCCTTGATGCTCAAGTTCGATCTTAAGCATATGGCGAACAAAAGGATTGCCACATACTGCTGCGATGCGCTTTTCGGCTTGAACTTGTGTTTTTGCAGCGCGGTACTGACGAATCATTTTACCGTTATGACGAAGGTTAATCGTCACATCAAAACGGCTCAATGCAATGCGTTTAAGCAGCTCATCGATATGCGTGAATTCAGTTTTCTCGGTGCGTAAGAATTTACGTCGTGCCGGAGTATTGAAGAACAGATCCAATACCTCAACCGAGGTGCCAATGGGATGCGCTGCTGGCTGCAGTTTCACCTGCATATCACGACCTTCACTATGTGCAGCCCAAGCTTGATCCTGAGTCGTAGGACGTGAAGTCATAGTTAGGCGGGCAACAGAGCTAATACTCGCCAGTGCTTCACCTCGGAAACCTAGGCTGACGATCGCTTCAAGGTCATCAAGAGTATGAATTTTAGAGGTAGCATGACGGCTTAATGCCAAGGCAAGCTCATCTTTAACAATGCCCTTGCCGTTGTCACGAACGCGGATCATCTTAGCGCCACCTTTCTCGATATCGATATCGATACGTGTCGCACCAGAATCCAAACTGTTCTCAACCAACTCTTTCACAACAGAAGCAGGTCTTTCTACCACTTCACCCGCTGCGATTTGGTTAGCTAGCCGAGCTGGCAGTATTTTGATCGTCATATGTATAGCTACCTTACTGCCATTTATAGAAGCACTTCTCGCGTTTGAGATTGCTTCTATGCTCTAAACATTACTTCAACATTAGCCAACTATTTGTGCGGAATAATCAGCACTTGGCCAATGGCCAACTCATCGGAACGTAGTTTGTTTGCTTGACGGATACTGTTGACGCTCACGCCATATTTCGAAGCAATCTTGCCAAGATAATCGCCTCTTGCGACTTTATGTTTACGTAGAGGTATATCTTTTACTTCAACCGTAATACGTAACTTTTGGCCTACTCTCACGGTTTCTGATTTCAAGCGGTTCTCACGTTTAATGCTTGCTACCGATACTTTGTAACGGCTAGCTATCTTGCCTAAGTACTCTCCAGACTTAACCGTGTGTGTCACCGTTTTACGGCTTGTTGTGGTAGCCGCTTGTGAACCCGAGCTTGGAATTTTTAGAATTTGCCCTACCGCTAAGCTCGTCGACTTCAAACCATTCAACTTCACTAATGCTTGTGTAGACGTGCCGTACCTCTTCGCAATCACAGACAATGATTCACCACGCTGTACTTTGTGCTGACTGGTAGAGTTAGAAGATGCCGCCGCGTTAGAAATAACAATCCCTTCTGGTGGATTCGCTTTCAAATATTTAACGACCGCTTTGGTCACAGCTCGCGCAAGTTTGTCTTGATGCGAACGTTGGAAAAGAAGCTTCTCTTCGGTCGGATTCGAAATAAAGCCCGTTTCTACAAGTACCGATGGAATTTGTGGTGAACGTAACACTGCCAAGCTGGTGTTAATCGGCTTACTGTTATGCAGTTTTGCGACCTTACCCATTTCAGAGAGAATGGTCGTTGCCAGTTTATAGCCCTCTTTTTGAGAGTGGCTAAACTGCAAATCAAGCAGGGTTTGGTTGACGTTTTTATCTGCAATATTGCCAGTAAACGCAGCACCGCTGCCGCCCAGCAATTCTGACTGCTTCTCTTTGTTCTCAATCCAACGGGAAATCTCAGTATTTGCCCGTCGAGTATTCAACACGAACACCGAACCACCTCTTGGTTGAGGCGTCGTAAAGGCATCGGCGTGAATAGAGATCAAGAGGTGTGCTTCGTTCTCACGAGCAATTGCAACACGTCTGTTCAGGTTTACAAAGTAATCAGCATTACGTGTTAAACGCGTTTTGATTCCTGGAACTGCATTTAACTGCGCAGCGATCTTTTTCGAAATACTAAGAGTCGCATTCTTCTCATATTTACGAGATGGGCCAATGGAACCAGGATCTTCACCACCGTGGCCTGGGTCAATCACAATCAGAACATCACGCTGACGCTTAACTTGATTGAGGTTCTTACTCACTGTTGGCTTACTCGGCGTTGATGTTGCTTTGCCTTTACTTGCCGCACCATGAGGCAAGTCGATCACCAAGCGATGTCCGTACTGACCACCAGGAGTCGGACTGAGTTTAAACAACTCTGCTTTAGACGACTTCTTTAACTCAAAAACCAAGCGATAGGTGTTTTTGTCTGGCGGTGAGCTTTTACGAATCTTAGATAGAACGGGGCTGTCTTTCACCACGACAGGTAACTTAGTTGCAAGGTTGGTCTTTTTTAAATCAACAACCAAGCGACTCGGGCTACTCAGGGTGAAATAGCTGAAATCCGCTTCTGATTTTAAATCGATAACCACACGAGTTTCTTCTGGAGAAGGCCAAACCCTTAAACTCTTTAGTGAGTTTGCAGAAACAAGTGAAGAAAACAATATAGAAAAAACAGCAGCCAACATAGCTACTGCTGAAATAAGGCGTCTAGAAATCAACATAACTCCAACTGACTAAGTAAGCGCTGTCCGTATTCACTGTTAGCGGTTAAAGAAACAATGCGGTGATCGTCTTGGTAACGAATATCAATATCCAAATCAGCTTCTGGTAGCATTCCATAACCTTTCTCTGGCCATTCAACCAAACAGATAGCATCTGGCGTGAAGTAGTCACGAATCCCCATAAACTCTAATTCTTCAGGATCGGCTAGGCGATAAAGATCAAAATGGTACACCTGCCAATCGGCAAATTGATAAGGTTCAACTAGAGTATACGTTGGGCTCTTTACATTTCCTTGATGGCCAAGTGCTTTTACAAAACCACGACTGAAGGTCGTTTTACCTGCGCCAAGATCACCATGCAGATAAATAGTTGTCTGCTGTGAGCAAAGATTAGAAAGCTCCGTTCCTAATTGAATCGTTGCTTGTTCATCTTTCAAAGTAAATTGTTTCGTGCTCATGAATACGTTCTCTAAAAATCGATCGTTGACTATATAAAAATCAAAAGAACAAGAATAGTAAACCGTGATGCTTTTGGGAGACAAGCACTCAAGTGTAAGTTCTATGAAAAATACTGATCAAAACACGTCTGTTCTGGTCAATACCACTAAGATCCGTTAAGATCCGCCCCCATTTTTGCCGAACCTAATTTTAATTAGCCTTATCTCTAATTGTAAAACAGAGAAAATAAGAATTAAGAATGAAGCCATGAATCTAGACCATCTTGCTGAAAAAATTAAAATCTGGGGAAAAGAACTCGGCTTTCAAAAAGTTGGCATCTGCGATGTTGATTTAAGTGAACATGAAGCCCCTCTTCAAGCATGGCTAGATGCTGGCAACCACGGCGAAATGGATTGGATGGCTCGACATGGGATGATGCGTGCTCGTCCCAATGAACTTCACCCAGGCACCATTCGAGTGATCAGCGCCCGAATGAACTATCTACCACCAGAAGCTCAGTTTGCCTCTAACCTAAGCGATACCACTCAAGGTTATATCAGCCGTTATTCTTTAGGCCGCGATTATCACAAATTGTTCCGCAACCAGTTGAAAAAGCTGGGACAAAGAATCGAGAAGGAAGTCGAAGGTTTAGACTCACGTCCTTTCGTAGATTCAGCGCCCATCTTGGAACGACCGCTCGCTCAAAAAGCAGGGTTGGGCTGGACAGGTAAACACTCATTAATTCTTGATAAAGACGCTGGCTCTTGGTTCTTCCTAGGAGAATTGTTAGTTAACATACCTCTTCCAACAGATGAACCCAGTGTCGATGAGTGCGGCAAATGCACCGCATGTATCACCTCTTGTCCAACGGGCGCCATTATTGCTGATGGCGTAGTGGATGCTCGAAAATGTATCTCGTACTTAACCATTGAATATGATGGTGTGATCCCGGAAGAGTATAGAGACGCAATTGGTAATCGTATTTACGGTTGCGATGACTGTCAGTTAGTTTGCCCGTGGAACCGCCATGCCGAACTCACTGAGCAAACAGACTTCCACCGCAGAGAAGACTTCCGAGAGGCAGACCTTGTTTCACTTTCAAGTTGGGATGAAGCGACCTTCCTAAAGAAGATGGAAGGCTCAGCGATAAGACGTATTGGACACACCCAATGGTTACGCAATATTTTTGTTGCTATGGGCAATGCGCCATTTCAACAACGCATTGTTGAAACACTGGAATCTCATCGAGGCAACAACGAAATGCTGGATGTGCATATTGAGTGGGCTTTAAATAAACAACTACAACAGTTACCCAATGCTAGCAGCATGCAAGAAGATAGCTCTACGCAGAAAAATAGCTGTGTGCAAAAAAATAGCAGCAAAATCCTCACCAAAAAGCACAGGCTAATACGCATCGTTGAGAAAGGGCTACCAAGAGACGCCTAGCCCCTTAGCCATCAACGATTGGCAGGTCAACCCACACCAACAACCCACCATACAACACAACTCGTTGCACATAATTTTCGAACAATGTTTGACCTTGTTCTCAATTCTAACAATGTGGAAAAAATTCAGAACTCTCGTAAACTTCCGACACCCACGTAAAGTTAAACACAGTACCGATAAATGATTAAGATCAAAAAACAACAAGTTAACGATCTTTTATCAAATTCAAGGTAAGCATTCAACCTGATAAAAAACAATGAGTTACGATCGGCACAATTCAGCTAATATACTGAAAACAAGAAAGATCTTTTAGAGAAATGTAAAGAATTAGGTCTGAAATAACTTTATCAACCAAGTTATCCACACTTAATACTTTGTGGATAAGTCTGTTTATAGATATGAAAAACCTCAAGTATCTGCTTCAGAGACCTGATGTTTACTAGCATTCTTGTTGCTAACAAAAATTTAAGACAAAAAAATATCCACCATAATGGAGGATTATTTGCTTTTTGGGGGGATTATGCTTCGCAGCATTAAAGAAAGAGCGTGACCGGTAAGGTCGTCTTTAAACACTGTGGCTTAAAGAGTTTTGTTTACCATGAAAAGTAAACTGGAGCGATACATCGGGTTCGAACCGATGACCTCAACCTTGGCAAGGTTGCGCT
>NZ_JBGOOU010000040.1:0-41372 GCF_041439815.1 Vibrio sp. 1F279
CTCGACGGCGTCGTCGTACTAAATTCCCCCCATCATCCTCATCAACCTCGTCGTCGACGTCAGTAAACTCATGCGGATAATCAGGTGATGTGATTTTGCTGGTGGATTTCGGAGTGATTCGGGGCAGGGTTACTATGTTGATTACAGGGCTGAAGCTTGGCTCATAATCGTTCGGTCCCCAGTTCAAATCTGGGAGGGGCCACCAAATTAGAAAAGCCAGAACAGTTCACACTGCTCTGGCTTTTTGCTTTTCTGAAGCTGTACAACTCACCGCTGTATTTCCTACAAATAACGAATTGTCCCACACGCAATTCCAATTCCCTCTCTGTGACTAAATATACTTTTCTTTTATAAAAAAATCGGCAATATGAGAGTACACAAATCATTCAATAGTTCAGGGAAGACTCATGAAAGACGAAACGCTCTCGATTCACTTCGGCTACGAAACTGATCCAACAACCAAATCAGTTGCGACCCCTATTTACCAAACCGTTGCTTACGAATTCGATGACGCACAACACGGTGCAGACCTGTTTAATCTTGCGGTACCCGGTAATATCTACACTCGCATAATGAACCCAACCAATGATGTGTTGGAAAAACGCATGGCAGCCTTAGAGGGTGGTATTGCAGGCTTAGTGGTGAGTGCGGGCAGCGCGGCGATCAACTACGCCATTCAAACGTTGGCACAAATCGGTGACAACATCGTTTCAACGCCTCAGCTTTACGGCGGTACTTACACTCTATTTGCTCACATGCTGCCAAACCAAGGGATAGAAGTTCGCTTTGCCAAAGACGACAAACCTGAAAGCTTAGCGGCACTGATTGATGAAAAAACCAAAGCGGTTTACTGCGAAAGTATCGGTAACCCCGCTGGTAATATTATCGACTTAGAACGAGTTGCTGAGCTTGCTCACGCACAAGGTGTACCTGTGATTGTCGATAACACGGTGGCGACACCTGTGTTGTGTAAACCTATCGATTTTGGTGCTGATATTGTGGTGCACTCACTCACCAAATACGTTGGTGGTCACGGAACAACATTGGGTGGCGTGATTGTCGACTCAGGCAAATTCCCATGGGCAGAGCACAAAGATCGCTTCCCAGTATTTAATCAGCCAGAACCTTCTTACCACGGTGTGGTGTACACCGAGGCTTTTGGTGAAGCCGCGTTTATTGGTCGTGCTCGAACGGTTCCACTACGTAATACAGGCGCTGCACTGTCGCCTATGAATGCCTTCATGCTAATGCAAGGTCTAGAAACGTTGTCGTTACGCATGGAGCGACACACAGAGAACGCACTAAAAGTAGCAGAGTACCTTCAGCAACATGAGAAAGTGAGTTGGGTGAGCTACGCTGGTTTACCAACGTCTGAGTTCTATCCGCTGGCTGAGAAATACATGCAAGGTAAGCCGTCTGCCATTTTATCTTTTGGCTTGAAAGATGGTTATGAAGCCGGTGTTCGTTTCTATGATGCGCTACAAATATTCAAGCGCTTGGTGAACATTGGCGATGCAAAATCTCTCGCTTGTCACCCTGCTTCTACAACACACCGTCAATTAAGCGAAGCGGAACAAAAGCAAGCAGGTGTGTCACCAGAGATGATTCGTCTCTCAGTAGGTATCGAGCACATTGACGATATCTTGGCTGACCTAGAGCAAGCACTTAGCGCTTAATGCTTAATGCTTAATGACGCTACAGCTAGCTCTAACACGAATCGTTAACTAGCAGACACAAAAAAGCCCATCACAGGATGGGCTTCTTATTATCTAATTTTCTTAGATAAGCTAACGATTACTCAACAGTAACCGCTTTCGCAAGGTTACGAGGTTGGTCAACGTCAGTACCTTTGATTAGCGCTACGTGGTAAGACAACAACTGCATCGGTACTGTGTAGTAGATAGGTGCTGTTACTTCACTTACGTGAGGCATCTTGATGATCTTCATGTTCTCATCGCTTTCAAAGCCTGCATCTTCATCTGCGAATACGTAAAGTAGACCGCCACGAGCACGTACTTCTTCAACGTTTGATTTCAGTTTCTCTAGCAAGTCGTTGCTTGGTGCAATAACGACGACTGGCATATCTGCATCGATAAGAGCCAAAGGACCGTGCTTAAGCTCACCAGCCGCGTATGCTTCTGCGTGGATGTAAGAGATCTCTTTCAGTTTAAGAGACGCTTCCATCGCGATTGGGTAGAACTCACCACGACCCAAGAATAGTGTGTGGTGCTTATCTGCAAAATCAGGTGCTAGCGCTTCGATCTCTTTATCAAACGCTAATGCTTTTTCAATATCAGCAGGCAGTTGATGCAGTGCTTGAACGATCTCAGCTTCTTTCTCTTCATTGATGCGACCTTGTAGACGACCAATTGACGTTACCATCATCAGCATAGCCGCTAGCTGTGTCGTGAAGGCTTTAGTTGAAGCAACGCCGATCTCAGTTCCTGCGCGAGTCATGAAGGCAAAATCAGATTCACGAACTAGCGAAGAACCCGCAACGTTACAGATAGTCATTGCCGACATGTAACCTTTTTCTTTTGCAAGACGAAGTGCAGCAAGCGTATCCGCCGTTTCACCAGACTGAGACAGAGTCACCAATAGGCTGTTCGGGCGAACAACGAAATCACGGTAACGGAATTCAGAGGCAATCTCTACGTCACAGCTTACGCCTGCTAGAGACTCAAACCAGTAACGAGCTGCCATGCCTGAGTTGTAAGACGTACCACATGCGATGATCTGCACGTGTTCTACCTTGCTTAGGATCTCTTCCGCTTTAACACCGATTGCATTAGTGATTACAGAAGTGTCAGAGATACGACCTTCCATTGTGTTGATCAGCGCTGTTGGCTGCTCAAAGATCTCTTTCTGCATGAAGTGACGGTATTGACCTTTATCACCTGCATCGTGTTCTGCGTTTGATTCAACGATTTCACGCCCTACACGCTCGCCCGCTACATCAAATACTGTTACATCACGACGAGTCACCTCAGCAACATCACCCTCTTCTAAGTACATGAAGCGACGAGTTACGCTTAATAGCGCTAGTTGGTCAGAAGCAAGGAAGTTCTCGCCCACACCAAAACCGATAACGATTGGGCTACCAGAACGAGCAACAACGATACGGCTAGGATCTTTACGATCAACCGCCACCGTGCCGTATGCACCGTCTAATTGTTTTGCTGTTTTTTGCAGAGCTTCAACCAAAGAAGCTGACGTGCGAAGTTCCCACTCAACAAGATGAGCGATAACTTCAGTATCCGTTTGTGAAGTAAACACATAACCACGCTCTTGAAGAAGAGCACGCAGTGCTTCGTGGTTTTCGATAATACCATTGTGTACAACAGCAATATCACCAGACATGTGTGGGTGTGCGTTTGCTTCAGAAGGCTCACCGTGTGTCGCCCAACGTGTATGAGCTATACCAGTACCGCCAATAACATGTTGTTGATCGACTGCGTCTGCTAGCTCTTGTACTTTACCAAGGCGGCGTACACGAGTTAGGTTAGATTCGCTATCAACTACAGCGACACCCGCTGAATCGTAGCCTCGGTATTCTAGGCGGCGAAGGCCTTCTACTAAAATTTCGGCTACATCACGCTGTGCTACTGCACCAACAATTCCACACATAGTTTCACTCCATCAATTTCGTTTTATTCCTATTGGCAGCAAGCAAAGGCCAGATCTTTATCAAGATCAATTATAGGAAGGTAAATGCATAATACTTAAATTTGTTTTTACGCTGGATCAGTCAAGATCACACGAACATCATGTGATTCGATACTTGCTTTGGATTCTTCGCCTAAGTCTGTATCGGTAATTAAGATGTCAATGTGCTCCCATGCCAGCTCTAAGTTCGGGATCTTTCGTCCCACCTTTTCCGACTCAACCATCACGATCACTTCTCGTGACACTTCAGCCATTACTTTACTTAGACCAACCAATTCATTGAACGTGGTCGTGCCTCTATCAAGGTCGATACCATCAGCCCCAATAAATAGTTGATCAAAATCGTAAGCACGAAGTACTGACTCTGCGACTTTGCCTTGGAAAGAATCCGAATGGGTATCCCAAGTGCCACCGGTCATTAGCAGTGTTGGTTCGCTTTCCAACTCATTAAGTGCATTAGCAACGTGCAACGAGTTGGTCATCACAACCAAACCACGCTTGCTATTGAGCTGCTGAATTAGCGCCCCTGTCGTGCTACCGCTATCGATCACAATGCGATTATGGTCGCGAATTAAATCTGCCGCGGCTTTCGCTAATGAAATCTTTCGAGTCGAAACTTGTGGACCCAGCTCTTCGTTCACAACCTCTTTCGGTAATGAAATCGCACCACCATAACGGCGCAAAAGCTGACCGTTTTTCTCTAAAGACGCCAAGTCCTTTCTAATCGTGACCTCTGAGGTTTCGAACTTAGCGGATAATTCATCAACACTAACCTCCCCTTTTTCATTCACTAGGTTAGAAATTGCATGTCTTCTGAGCTGGGTGTTTCGTTTCGACATTTAAAAAAGGCCATTAAGTTTCGATGTGAAACATATTATAGTTACAACGAAACTATTTAGTCCATTTATTTTGATCCAAAAAATTAATAAATAGCGATAAAACCTTGTCCTAAGACAATTGTTAAGCAGTGATATTGAACTCATTAGGTGGTAGAATCCGCACCCGAAAAGAAAAAAAATTACAAAACTGACTGTTATTTTTTTGCAACTTACCGCCTATATAGTGGGGTAAGTCACAGAAAACCGATATTGAATCAAAATCTTTTGGTCATAAAATGACTAAAATTGATGAAAGACTTACAACTCTGAAGGACATATTGGAAGTCCCGCGCTTTTACACAACAGGCACAAAATGTTGATGTAGCGGACCAATCTTCAGAACTTAAATAAATTTCAAATTGTAACAATACTTACCGGAGAGTACCTTCCATGAAAAAGACCAAAATCGTATGTACGATTGGCCCTAAAACTGAATCTGTAGAGAAGCTAACTGAACTAGTAGATGCTGGCATGAACGTTATGCGTCTTAACTTCTCTCACGGTGATTTCGCAGAGCACGGCACTCGTATCGCGAACTTCCGTAAAGTAATGGAAAACAATGGTGAGCAACTTGCGATCCTTCTAGATACTAAAGGTCCAGAAATCCGTACTATCAAACTTGAAGATGGTAACGACGTAGATCTAGTAGCTGGTCAAGAGTTCACTTTCACAACTGACGCAACAGTTGTTGGTAACAAAGACGTAGTAGCAGTAACTTACCTAGGTTTCGCTAAGGACCTAACAGCAGGTAACACTATCCTTGTTGATGATGGCCTAATCGAAATGGAAGTTATCGCAACAACAGAAACTGAAGTTAAGTGTAAAGTTCTTAACAACGGTGCTCTAGGCGAAAACAAAGGTGTTAACCTTCCTGGCGTTTCTGTTCAACTTCCAGCTCTTTCTGAGAAAGACAAAGCTGACCTTAAGTTTGGTTGCGAGCAAGGCGTTGATTTCGTAGCTGCTTCTTTCATTCGTAAAGAAGAAGACGTTAAAGAAATCCGTGAGCTTCTAAACGCTAACGGCGGCGAGAACATCCACATCATTTCTAAGATTGAAAACCAAGAAGGTGTAGATAACTTCGATTCAATCCTTGAAGCTTCTGACGGCATCATGGTTGCTCGTGGTGACCTAGGTGTTGAAATCCCAGCTGAAGAAGTAATCTTCGCTCAGAAGATGATGATCGAGAAGTGTAACCGCGCACGTAAGATGGTTATCACTGCAACTCAAATGCTTGACTCTATGATCAGCAACCCACGTCCAACTCGTGCAGAAGCGGGTGACGTTGCGAACGCAATCATGGATGGTACTGATGCAGTAATGCTTTCTGGTGAAACTGCTAAAGGTAAGTACCCAGTTGAAGCTGTTACTATCATGGCTCAAATCGCGAACCGTACTGATTCAGCTCTTAAAGCTGAGCTAGGTTCTCGTCTAGACAGCCCACGTCTACGCATCACTGAAGCAGTATGTAAAGGCGCTGTAGACACAGCAGAGAAGCTAGCTGCTCCTCTAATCGTTGTTGCAACTGAAGGCGGTAAGTCTGCACGTTCAGTACGTAAGTACTTCCCAACTGCAAACATCCTTGCTCTAACAACTAACGAAAAGACCGCTGCACAGCTAGTTCTTACTAAAGGTGTTAAGCCAGTTCTTGTTGACTCTATCGAGAACACAGACGCGTTCTACATCAACGGTAAAGAAATCGCTCTACAATCTGGCCTAGGTAACAAAGGCGACATCGTAGTTATGGTTTCTGGTGCTCTAGTCGCTTCTGGTACTACAAACACAGCATCTGTTCACGTTCTATAAGAATGAACCGATTCGCATAAAATATAAAAGAGGGCTTCGGCCCTCTTTTTTTATGAAACAAAATCTTGCCTAACTTTTCAGTACGCTGTATTATCAATCACATTAGAACTACGTACTGTTAAAGTCCAATAAACTCTTCCTAAGAAACGGATTAGCAGACTAGAAATCAAATATACATGAGGTTTGTAATGTCTAGTCCTACGCTTACTGACAAAGTATCAAAGATGATTCGCCAAGATATTCTCAATGGTGAATTAACCCCAGGTAAAAAACTCGTTGTAGCTGATCTCAAAGCACGATACAACGTCGGCGCATCTCCAATTCGCGAAGCCTTAGTGCAACTATCTTGGAGTAAATACGTAAAGCTAGAGCCACAAAAAGGCTGCTGGGTATCACCGGTATCAAAGAAAGAACTCAATGACCTATATGAAAGCCTTCGTGTTGTCTCTTCTGTTCTGCTTAAAAAGGCAATTTCAGCAGGCGATGAAAGCTGGGAACTGGAAGTATTAACCTCCTACCACAAGCTATCACGCATACAATATGTCTCAGAAGAGTTTGATTGTGTTGAGTGGGAAGAACGTCACCAGCAGTTTCATGCAGCGTTACTTGAAGGCGCAGACTCAGAGAACATGTTTAAGTTCTTTGATGATCTTATCAATCAAGTAAAACGCTACCGCTTCCTAGCGATGTCAGCGAAAAGCGCATCTGATGATCTGTTCAATATTGATGAGCATGAAATGATCATGAAGCTGGTACTTGCTAAAAATGTCGATCAAGCGACAGAACTATTGGATCAACACCTGTTAAGTTCAATGAAGCGAATTGAAGAAGTTATCGAAGCCGCATAATGTCAAGATAGATTCTAACCACATAAAAACGGAGCCTAATAGCTCCGTTTTTTATTTCCAGTATTACGACTGAACTACCACCCAAAAAACTCTTTGTGATGAGTATTGAGTAGCACAACCATAGGTAAAAAATACAATGCACTCAGTTGAAAGCCAAGAACGGCTAATGTACCTATGGTTACCCTCACTAAAAAATCGACAAACATACCACGCCTCTTTCAATCAGACTGTATGGTTATCATTCAGTTTAGTTCAAATCATCGAGAGCATTAGACTTTAGTCTAATCATATAAACTTTGTGGATAAACGATAGCGACTTCCAAAAAGCAAAACGGCCCAAATTAAGGGCCGTTCGTATCAGTAAAATCGCTATCTTTTTCAAACGATTAAATGATCAGTTTTAGCTTAAAAGCAGCTTTAAATCTTTCTTCGTTAGGCTTTCAACGCTCGTTCACCACGTGCGATGCCAACAACCCCACTTCGAGCCACTTCAAGTACTTCCGTTACTTCAGACAATGCCTGAATGAAAGCATCCAGCTTCTCGCTAGTGCCAGCCATTTGAACCGTATATTGCGAAGCCGTCACATCAACGATTTGACCACGGAATATATCCGCTGTGCGTTTCACTTCAGCGCGAGCAAAGCCGCTAGCGCGTACTTTTACCATCAGAAGTTCACGCTCGATATGCTCAAGCTCAGACACTTCTTGTACCTTAAGTACGTCGATTAACTTGTGTAGCTGTTTTTGGATCTGCTCAAGCTGCATTTCGCTCGAGTTAGTGGTGACATTCAGACGAGAAAGCGTTGGATCATCCGTAGGGGATACATTCAAAGACTCGATGTTGTAGCCACGCTGAGAAAACAAGCCAACCACACGAGATAGTGCACCTGGTTGGTTTTCCATTAATAGTGAAAGGATGTGTCTCATATTATGTTCTCTCCGTTTTGCTTAGCCACATGTTATCCATACCCTCGCCTTTGATCTGCATTGGGTATACGTGCTCGGTGTCATCCACACTAATATCGACAAATACCAAACGGTCTTTCATCGCTAGTGCTTTTTCCAAACCTGATTCCAGTTCATCCGGAGATGAAATACGCATGCCAACGTGGCCATAAGCCTCAGCGATAGCAGCAAAATCAGGAACAGAGTCCATATATGAATTAGAGTAACGACCTTGATAAACAATGTCTTGCCACTGTTTTACCATGCCTAAGAAACGGTTGTTAAGATTAATAATCTTAACGGGAATATTGTATTGCAGCGCAGTCGACAGCTCTTGGATATTCATTTGAATACTGCCGTCACCAGTAACAATCACAACTTCTTCATCAGGTTTCGCAAACTTAACGCCCATACCAGCAGGTAAGCCAAAGCCCATCGTGCCTAGACCACCAGAGTTAATCCAACGGCGCGGCTTGTCAAACGGGTAATACAAAGCAGCAAACATTTGGTGTTGACCTACATCAGAAGCAACATAGGCATCGCCATTGGTTACTTTATGCAGCGTTTCAATAACTTGTTGTGGCTTAATTCGACCCGACGTTTTGTCATACGCTAAGCAGTCACGTTCTTGCCACTGTTTAATTTCACTCCACCAGCTTTCCATCGCTTCTGCATCGTTAGTTCCACCTTGCTCAATAAGCAGGTTAACCATGCTTTCTAGTACTTTTTCCGCTGAACCTACAATCGGTAGATCCACTTTAACGTTCTTAGAGATAGAAGATGGATCGATATCAATGTGCATGATCTTCGCATCAGGGCAGTACTTATCTAGGTTATTGGTCGTTCGATCATCGAAACGTACGCCAATACCAAAGATCAAGTCCGCATTGTGCATCGCCATATTGGCTTCATACAAACCATGCATGCCCAACATACCCAAAGAGTTCTTATGAGTACCAGGGAAAGCGCCAAGCCCCATTAGGGTACTTACCACGGGTAAATTCAGTGCCTCTGCTAATTTTAATAGCGGCTTATCTGCCTCAGAAATAACCGCACCACCACCGACATAAAGTACCGGTTTCTTCGCTTCAAGAAGGGCTTTTAGCGCCTTTTTGATCTGACCTTTATGACCCGTAACCGTTGGGTTATATGAACGCATTTTGATCGTTTCTGGGTATTCATAAGGAAGCTTAATTTGTGGGTTTAAAATGTCTTTTGGCAGGTCAATAACCACAGGACCTGGACGTCCTGTCGTTGAAATATAGAATGCTTTTTTAACGACTTCAGGGATATCTTCCGCTTTCTTAACGAGGAAGCTGTGTTTAACGATCGGGCGTGATACACCAACGATGTCACACTCTTGGAAGGCGTCGTTACCAATAAGGTTATTTGGTACGTTACCAGAAATAACAATCATTGGGATTGAGTCCATGTAGGCTGTTGCAATACCAGTAACGGTATTGGTCGCACCTGGACCAGAACACACAAGTACTACACCCGGCTTACCGGTAGAACGAGTATAGCCATCTGCCATGTGGGTAGCGGCTTGTTCGTGTCGTACTAATACGTGTTTAATTTCAGCAGTTTTAGCATGCAGCGCATCGTAGATATCAAGTACAGAACCACCTGGATAACCAAAGATTTGTTCTACACCCTCTTCAATTAGAGACTGCACCACCATCTCAGCGCCGGATAACATTTCAGCGCCGGATGACATAGCTGTTTCAGGTTTTGTTGTCATATTGCTCTCCTCACCAGTTTCCAATCACATTTGGTGAACATGTTGGGCTGGTTTTTCATAGTCTAGGGCTTATTCGTAGCCTAATTCGAAATACTTCCACTTTTTCGGCTATGGCTGTCTGTAGTGATAACAACAAACAGTAATACGAAACAACTTTAACGCTTTATTATCATCTGGTCTAACGCCTGTTATTCGGCAACTGTGCCAAAAAACCAACTATTAGCTCAAAGCATCAAATAAAACCCAACACAGGCTTTCACACTAGGTTTAAATACTGCCTACTTGATAAAAAAAAGCACTTAATATTTCAACAGTTCGCTATTTATCGATAAACAGCGAGCTTGTTGGTGTGCGCTTTCGCACATTGTGCTGTGTCATTAGATACAAAAAATCCCCCTAAAAATGCAATCACATTCGTAGGGGGATTTTTAAACAACTGAAAATTTATCTAAACAGAAAACTACTTATCTTTAGGCTTTTCGTTGTACATTTCTTCGATTTCGTCTTGATACTTATCGTTAATAACCTTACGACGCAGTTTCTGGGTCGGTGTTAGCTCACCATCATCCATAGAAAACGCTTTTGGCAGCAACTTAAACTTCTTCACTTGCTCAAACTTCGCTAGCTCTTGTTGTAAATCATTCACACGCTTCTCTAGCATCTCTACTATTTGGTGATTTTTAACAAGTTCCACACGGTCATGATATTTGATATTAAGCTCTTTGGCATACTCTTCTAGCGAGTCATAACAAGGAACAATCAGTGCAGAAACGAATTTGCGCGTATCAGCGATAACAGCAATCTGCTCGATAAAGTGATCTTTACCAATTGCGCCTTCAACCACTTGCGGTGCAATGTACTTACCGCCAGAAGTCTTCATTAATTCTTTGATGCGATCAGTAATGAATAGATTACCATTTTCATCAAAATGACCCGCATCACCCGTTTTCAGGAAACCATGCTCGTCAAATGTCTTAGCTGTCTCTTCTGGCATCTTGTAGTAGCCACGCATCACCATTGGGCCACGAACAAGGATCTCATCCTTAGCGCCAATTTTCACTTCAGCGCCCGGCATCGACATACCGATCGAATCAGGGTTAAAACAACGGTCATCCCAGCACGATACTGTTGCCGTGGTTTCTGTCATGCCGTAGCCAAGTTTTACATTGATACCAATCGCGAGGAAGAAGCGACCAATGGTTTCATCAAGCTTCGCGCCACCACATGGCATGAAGTTGATGTTACCACCTAACAGAGCTCGCAGTTTAGATAACACAAGCTTGTCAGCAAGCGCATGGCTCTTCTTCAGCATGAATGATGGTGTACGACCTTCTTGATGACAAACAGAAAGCTTCGCGCCCATGTTCACCGCCCAAGTAAAGAGTACTTTACGAATAAACGGTGCTTTAGATACTTTCTCGTGAATCGCTGAGAAAATCTTCTCGTAGAAGCGAGGAACAGCAGACATAACCGTTGGTTTAACATCACTCAATGCATCACGAACTTGCATGGTGTCTTGCAAATAGCAGTTGGTTGCGCCTTTATAAAGGACATAGAAAGTCCAAGCGCGCTCAAATACATGTGATAGAGGTAAGAAACACAATGAGACGTCGTCTTTGCTTAAGCTGAGACGCTCATCATGGCCTTTTAGTTGATAGCCAACATTAGTGTAATCAAGCATTACACCTTTAGGCTGGCCCGTTGTACCAGAGGTATAGATAAGCGTCAGTAAGTCATCCATGCTGGCATCCGCAAGACGAACATCAAGCTCAGCTCGCTGCTCTTCAACACCACGAGCCATGAACTCTTTCCAAGAGACGGCAAAGCGATGTCCTTGCAGATCGATATCATCAGACATCGCCACAACAACTTCTAGCTGTTCACACTCTTCAAAAAGGCTAACCGCCGCATCGAACTGAGCTTGCTCGCCAACGAATAAGATCTTCACATCTGCATTTTGGATAATGTAAGAAGACTGCGCCGCTGTGTTGGTTGGGTAGATTGGTACCGTTACAAGACGCGCTTGTAAGGATGCGAAGTCAGCCACAGTCCACTGAGGCATATTGTTCGAGAAGATACCGATCTTATCCTGAACTCTCAATCCTTGAGCCAATAGCGCTAATGAAAGCGTATCGATTTGTTGTCCAAATTGTTCCCAGCTAATACCTTGCCATACATTGCCTACTTTGTGCTTCAAAGCTGTACGGTTGCCACCTTGGGCAATTTGGTCACGAAGTCTTTTTACGATATGAAAATCTAAATTGGCCATCTCTTTACCTTTGGCTTACACCTGTAAGCTTTTTTGAGCGCACAAGTGTACCTCTGATCATGGAAAAGGCAACTGATGAAGCTCAAAGTTATAAGTAATAGTACGTCTCACGCTAAGTTTTCTATCAACAAAAATAGCAGGTACAAAAAAACCCCAAGCCAGACTCCTAGCTTAGGGCTTATAAATCATAGGAATTAGTGTCTAGTTAAGCGCCACTACTTCGCCACAGATCATCATTAACTGATCTCGTAACCAGATGTGTCCTTTGTCCTTTTCACTTGATTCGTGCCAGCTAAGGAAGCCAGAAATCGCCGCATTATCGAATGGGAAATCTAGAATCTGAAGCTGATCTTTGTTTGCTGCATGTTCTACCATCCAACGAGGAGCTATCGTCACAAGTTCAGATTGACCAACAACGTAAAGTACGTTGCTTAAGCTCGTACCTTCGTAGAAAGGTGTGCAATCGAGGTCACGGTAAGCTTGCTCAGAGAAGCTACGTTGACCATGGATGCGAGACAGTTTAGCGTGCTTTTCGTTAAGCAACTCTGCCGCTGAAACTTCACCGTTGATGCGTGGGTGAGAAGCAGAAGCGACCACAACCAATTCATCTTGGAAGATTTCAGTGCTTGAGAAACCTTGCTCATCAAAACGCGAGTAATCAATAACGAAGTCAATTTCTTGGTAACGCATGCGCTCAGAAAGTTGACGGTCAAATTCCGCATCCATGTGCAGATTAACGCTAGGTGCTTGGTCGTTGATTGTCGACATAATCTTAGGTGCAAAACGCATGTCGCAAGGGCTACAAATTGCAAGTTTGAACAAACGAGAAGACGACTCTGGTGAGAATACAGAACTTGGCAATTCGTTGCGTACTAACTGCAGCGCTTGGCGGATTGGGCCAAACAACTGACGAGCACGTTGAGTCGGTTGAATACCACGACCTTGACGCATGAATAGCTCGTCGTTGAACATTACTTTCAAACGAGCAACAGCATTACTTACCGCTGGCTGAGACATGCCCAGATTATGAGCTGCACGTGTAATATTTTGCTCTTGCATAACTGCATCAAATACAGTCAAAAGATTTAAGTCGACTCCACGAAGTGTGCTTTCCATTCTGTAGCTTGCAATTGCACTCATTGCGTCTTTTTTCTCTAACATTCAAGTTGCCTCTTGTCGGTTCGACAGGGTTAAATTGGTAATGGTGTGGGAATAGATAACCACTAATTCTTACATTTATCAGACCGATGTTTTTCGGATTGCCATTACTATTAACCAATAAATCTCGAGCTACCAACAAGATTGATAAAGAATAATTTAATTTTACCTTAATGATTAAACAACACCTAAAAATCAGTTGCTTATGGAGTTATAAAAAAACATAAAATGCGTCACTTATGAGTTTCATTTCGACTTATTTAGCTGTTCTATCGTTTTGGTTACATTTGTTACAAATTATTGAACTCGTGAATCGTTCAGCTAGGCAATTCAGAAATAACACTTATGGGTTACGTGAGTGATGCATAACTAGGAAAATCCACCTTATCCCAAAGTTGCTTTCTCAAGTCATCTTGGTTAGACCATTTGCCCGCCAAAACCCACTCAACAAGTGCACTTGCCACGTCAGGGTAAGTAACCCTTTCAGCCTGCTTTTCACCGAGCCAACTACGCAAGATAGCCGCGTCTAAAAAACTCATGGTTTGAGCCAACCCGAGCGCTTCAAGCGTCGCCACATTACTTTGTTGTTCGAACTGTCCCTCAAGAGGCTTAAGAAGCAACTTCTTACCTAAAGTTAAGGCTTCAGATGGCAATTCAAAACCGCCGTTGGCCACCACACCAGAGCACTGATTGAGATCGAATTGGAAGCCGGCATGACTGAGTGGTTTGAACTCTATATTTTCGACTCGGCTATACTCAATCACATTCGGGTGATAACAGACAAAGTGATGAGAAACAAACTTCATCAACAACTCAGAGATCGCATCAAGATCCTCAAATGGTAGATAAACCAAGGTGAAGTCTTGTGTTGCTTTCGCTCGCTCATCACACGCTGGCGTGTGAACGATAGGTGGCAATATTGGCTGTTCAAAGTGATACCAGTGCAAACCAATAGAGTGCTCAGTTGGGGCGAAATGTTGAATCACGGAATGTTCAATCCAGTTGCCCCCTTCTTTAGGTACATCATAGCGGAACGCATTCTGGTGGCTTATACCAATACATGGCACACCTTGCCTCTTAGCCGCCCATGCCGTCACAGGTTCAAAATCATTAAGCACTAAGTCATAAGGCGCAAGATCGATCTGGTTAACCTCGCGGAGAAATCGCCAGATGTTGTTCTTGATGAATGTCTTGCCGTATTTAACCTTCCCCTGCTCGCTGTAAAAAGTTAAACCGCTGCGGGTCTGATAGTTGCCAAACGCTTCCATCGAAAAGAATTTACTCTCGTCTCGCCCAGAGAACAGAAAGTCGACATCAATATTTTGCTGACGAAAAGCGACGGCCATTGCTCTCGCTCTAGCGATGTGCCCATTTCCAGTGCCCTGTACGCCATATAAAATTTTCATTCAGGTTCCTTGAAGATTAATAATTCGAGCTCTGCTGTCTTTGCCTGTGTCTTTTTAATATGAACAACAGAACAAACAGCCATACGACTAAGCGCTATAAAATGAAGTAAATGGCTAGGCTTGTGCACGCTATACCTAGCGCTGCGCCAATCAGTACGTCCGTTAAAAAGTGCACACCGAGTAGGATTCGAGAGCCTGCAATCGCTGTCGCCCAAATCAAGCTAAAGAGATAGAGACTTGGATAAAAATGTCCGATTAGAGTCGCCATAACAAATGCAGCAGCGGAGTGCCCTGATGGCAGGCTGTATTTATCTGACGGCACAATGTGAGAGTGAAGTAATGAAGAGAATTCAGCGGGTCTGCGGCGCTTTAGGGTGTTTTTGGCTACCCAATAAATCGGTAGCTCTATCGCAAAAGCGGCTAGACCAACCATTAAAAATTCACGACCGGTGTAGCCATCAGCTAACAGCGCAATCAGAGCGATCAACACATATAGATGACCATCCCCGGTATGAGACACCGCTTTACTCAATGTTGCATGTTGCCCGCTATAACGGTTCTTCAAACAGAAAACAGAAAATGCCACATCCCAGCGGACAACAGGTTCGATAGTACGCATACGATCTCCTTAACAATCCTTATTCAGTTAAGGCTCAAGGTATGCCCCTGAAATGACAGTTAAGTGACGTTTTGAATGAACTAAAATGAATTTTGAAGCGAATTAACCGCTTTCACTAAGTAAGCTAATAGGAGCCTAGAAGCAGCCGATAAAAATAAAGCGACACAAGGCCGCTTTATTCTTCTATGTTTTTGCTTCTTTATATAAGCAAACAAACGCTACTTCTATCGTGCTAATGGTTATAGAGCTCGCTAATGATAATAGCGCTAAAGATTATAGCGCTAATGGCTCATGCTTCTTCACCAACCCGAAGTCAGCCAATATCGCGTAAGCGGCAGGGATCATAAACAACACCAGTAAGGTTGAAGCAAATATGCCAAACACAATTGAAATAACCAGAGGCTGGATAACCTGAGCCTGCAAGCTGGTTTCCGTCAACAGCGGTAGCAAACCTGCTGCTGTCGTCATTGATGTCAAAAATACCGCACGGAAACGCTCGCGACTGGCCTTCACCACCGAGTCATGAACGCTATCTCCCTCATCAACATGGTGACGAATGTATTGCACTAACAAGATGGAATCATTGACCACGATCCCGGCAAGCGACACAAAGCCCATCATGCTTGGCATACTCAAAGCGTGCCCAAGTATCCAGTGACCAACCACTACCCCAATGAAGGCTAGTGGAATCGCCAACATCACGACCACAGGTTCTAAGTAACTTCTGAACTGATAACTTAGAATCGCAAATACGCCGAATAAGCCGAGCAAGAACCCTTTGCCTATTGAGGCTCCGGTCTTCGCGGCATCTTTGGCTTCACCTTCAAAATCAAAACGTAAACCCGGGTACTTCTGAATAAGTTTGGCGGCTTCATCTTTTTGGAACTGAGCCAGAATCGCGGATGAACTCGCTTTCTTATTATCAATATCACCAAAGATACTGATGGTTCTCAGCCCATCAATACGTTGAATTCGCACGTAGTTACGCTGGAAATCTAACGTTGCCAATGTAGCTAGCGGGATCTGGCTGCCGTCTGCGGTGATGATTGGGAAGTTAGCCAGCTGTTGTATGTCGCCCGCTTGCTCCTTATCAAGACGCACTTCAATCGAGATATTCTCAACACCAATTTGAATCTCGTCCGCCGTTTGCCCAAAGAAAGCCGCTCGTAACTGAGATACAATCATCTGCCCATTCACATTGTAGGTTTCCGCACCTGGACGAAGTTTAACTAAGATCTCTTCTTTACCCATGCGCATGTCATCAAGCACACCATGCACGCCATCAAATTGATTAAGGTACTCCTGAATATCCAAAGAAGCGGATTTCAATGCGCTCAGGTCATCGTGTTTGGCGCGGATTTCAATAGCACGACCGCCCGGCCCCATTGTGGGTTGCTTGAACACCAATGAAATAGGATCCGCTAAATCGCCAATATCTTCACGCCACGCATCAATGAAATCATCGATAACCGTATTACGGCTCTCTGCTCCGCGTAAATCTAAGCGCACTGTGGCTAAGTGCGGGCCAGATTCATTGGCATCGGCGTTAGCATTGAATTGGCTGGTGATATGCTCAACCAACTTATTACCGTCCTCAACCTCTTCGCTCCATTGCTCATTCAAACGCTCAGCAGACGCGACAATTTTGTCGACGACTCTCTCGGTTTGAGACAATGATGCGCCCGGCGGAAGAATAATACGCGCCTCGGCAATATCGCCATCCAGCTCAGGGAAAGGTTGAAACTTAACAACGCCACCCGCAATCAAGGCGACTGAAAGCAACAACAGCGTAATTACTCCGCCCATAAAGGCATAACGGAAGGTCACGACTTTCTCAACCATGTTCATCAAAGTGGTATTACGAAAGTTCTCGAATTTCTCAAGTAACACAACCTTAAAACGCGGCGCTGGCTTGTCATTTTTTTCTTTGTGTAATGAATGAGATAGGTGATTAGGTAGGATCAGGAAGGCTTCAATCAAGCTCAACGACAGCACCAGAATCAAAACTTGAGGAACGGCCTTAAGCACCGCGCCCATCTCACCATCAAGAAACAATAAGCTACCGAAAATACACACCGTGGTTAGGAAAGAAGACAGTACTCCGGGAAGCACTTTCTTAACGCCGTTGTACACCGCATCATCGACGCTTTGTCCCCTATCTAAGTGGGAGGCTATCGATTCGGCTATCACTATGGCGTCATCCATCATAATACCGATTGCCATCAACAACCCGACCAGCGACATAATGTTAATCGACAAACCCAGGTTGGCCATTAAGAACAAGCCACCAAGGAAGGCAACTGGCAACCCTGCCGCCACCCAAAATGAATAACGTAAGCTGAAGAACAGCCACATGGTTGCGAACACTAGCACAATACCTTGCCAGCCATTACTCACCATCATGGTTAGACGATCCCAAAGTACAGAAGAGAGATCGTTGGTCATTTGTAGTGTCACGCCATCAGGAGCAATCGCGCTTTGATCTTCAACGAATCGTGTTACGTTTTCTTTGATTCGTAGCGCATCGTCTTCTTTGTTCTTACTGATCTTAAGCAGCGCCGAAGGCTTGCCATCAAACAACACCTTCTGTTCATCAAGCTCAAAGCGGTCGGTTATTTTGGCTATGTCTCTCAAACGAATCACCGAGCCATTAGGCGCAGATCCAACCACGATGCTTTCCAATTCAACAGGCGTAATTCGTCTCTCGTCGAAACGAATCAGGAAGTTTTTATCTGGTGTTTCAACGTTACCGCTCGGCAGTTTTACATTCTGTCGACCAATTTGATCCGCGATATCACCGACACTCAAACCCAACTGACGAATAGCTTGGGTATCCAGTTCCACTCGATATTGATGATCAGAGAAGCCGTTGACCTCGACCAAAGAGACATCGTAATCAAGCTTCATGGTACGCTTAAGATCTTCCGCGTAGGCCTTAAGTTCCGGCCACGACGTTTCAGCAGTGATAGCGATATCAACAACCGGTTCATTCCAATCTAACTCTTGAACAACAGGCGATTCAATCTCAGTTGGGAAGTCGTTGATCGAGTTGATCTGGGTTTGCACATCCACCAGCATTCGGCCGATGTCCGCTTTCTCATTTAACTTGAGAATTAAACGGGCGCTGCCTTCGATCGCTTCACACTGAGTCTCTTCAATGTTGGCTAAGCCGTCTACTGCATCTTCCATTCGCACACATAAGCTCTCTTCCACTTCTTGTGGAGAGGCGCCGGGATAAACAATCGCAGCCATAATGTAAGGCGGATCGTAAGCGGGGAAGGTTTCACGTTTGATGGTAGATAGTGAGCTTATACCCAAGATCAACAACCCAAGCATCAACAAGTTTGCTGCTGTTGGGTGTCGAGAGAAAAACTTGATCATGACGCACTCTCCTGAGTATCTGACTCAAGCTCAGCCTCTTCAGAGTTCGACTCTCTCAGTAACATGCCTTCGATTGCTGGCAGGACATCATTGAGAACCAGTTTATCTCCAGCTTGTAGCTCGCCACTCACAATCACTTGATTGTCTCTGCGATAAAGCACTTCAACATTAATCACTTGCAGACGCTGATTGTCATCCATCAGGTAAACCTTATCACCATGCAGTGCTCGCTCTGGAACCACCCAACTCAGATTAACTCCCCCCTCAATCTCGGCTTTGACAAACATACCGTTAACCAAAGGCGTTGCACTGTCTGGTTGCAATTGCGAGTAATCTTGAGCGATCTCGAGAATAATCCCCGCCGTCGCTTGGTTTTCATCAACCGTTTCGCTGATTCTTGCCACCTTCGCTGGCCAGCTGAGATTCAGGTTGCCGCTGTTAAGTTGAATGCTTGCTTTGATTGGCGCTTCATAAGGATTAGGGATTCCTGCAGCATCACGAGGGAACTGGTTAAAGCTGGAGGCTAAAGTTTGCATATCGTGAATAGAAAGTTGCGCCTCCACTTCCATGACATTAATCCCGTGAGCAATAAACATCTCTTGTTGAAGATTAACCACTTGATTTTGTTCGATATCAACCTGAGCAATTCGCATCGCTCTTGGCAAAGTGATGGTGGTCTTATCAAGAGAGCGTTGCGCCTCTTTTACTTTAGAGACATTCACCTTAATCACTGCTTCCGCAACACGCTTTTCATCTGGCATCAATGCAATTTGGTTATCAATATCCAATACAAGCTTCTGTTGAGACAACGCACTTTGTTGTTGCAGGTCGGCATCCGATTGAGAGGTGAGCCCTTTCTTGCGCAGATCTTGTTTACGTTGCAGCTCTTTGTTGCTGATCACTAAGCGGTTCTTTTCGATCTTTAGGGTCTGCTTAAGGTTATCTTCTTCTTGATTCAATTTAGCTAATGAGGTCTGGCTTGATTTAAGATCCGCTTCGGCTTGTACCAGCTTTAACTCGTAATCTAAGGGATCGATCTTAAGTACCTCAGTACCCGCTGGAATGATCTGCCCTTTTTCTAGGTCTGGATGTCGATAAACAATCTGCCCTGTCACCTCGGCGATGGCTTTCCATTCAACTTTAGGTACTACTTTGCCAAAGCCCACCGCCAACGGCGCGATCATTTGTTGTTCTAAACTGACTGTTTCAACTAGACGAGCCCGATCTCCCGCGGGCTTAGTCGGCAGATCCGGCTTTAAGCTAATCGCAGTCACAAGGCCGATGACACCAACCGCAAGTGCTGGAAAGAAGAGTAGTTTTTTATTTATTTTCATTATCTTTTGTCCTGCACTGCAGAAGGGCTTGGTGCGTTGATAAAGCCTTCGGTCATCAATTGAATGTTGTGTTCGATTAAACGGTTAAGAAATTCTTCATTAATCTCAATACCATGGATTGCTAATAGAGGGGGCGGAGCAATGAAGGGGAACACCATCAAGCTTATATACGAAACTCGACACAATTTTGGATCCATGTTCTGTTTTAAGATGCCTTGTTCAACCAGCTTTTCAAAAATGACATCTTGGGCTGGCTTGGCGACATCGAGAAAAACCTTTTCGAGCAGCTCTCTCTGCACTTCAGAGGGAGTCATATTCATCACTTGAGCAATCAAGCGAGGAAACTTGGGCACCTTGACCATCTCTTTATAGTAAGTCCGCATTAAATCAAGAAAGTTCTCATGGCTGCTTTCTTCAACCAATCTCTGCATTTGCAATTGCATCGGTCGTAGCGTTTCACGCAGCATCGCCTCAAATAATCCAGCCTTACTGCCAAAGTAATAACGGATCATCGCAATGTTCACACCCGCACGATCAGCAATCAGGCGTGTCGAGACCTTGTCGTATGACTGAACGACAAACAGATCACGAGCATGCTCAATCAATAGTTGTCGAACATCTAAGTTCTGTTGAGGTCGCCCCGCTTTTCGTGCTGTCATGGCATCAACCTATCTCTATAATTAATCATTCGATTAATTATAGAGATAAACAGGCATAACAGTAGAAGATTAATTACTCACTATTTAATCAATTGATTAATTACTTTAGTCACGCTTGTGATTTTTTTGGTGAATCGTTCCATTAAAAATATTTACTACAAAGTTTTAACCTACACATCAGCCAAACGATAAACTAACCCGCCAATACAAAACCACCATTTAGTTGATATCGCTAACACTCAAACAAAAAACAGCACAAACAAAACCAAAACACTGCCAATGCACGCTGATATTGGATTTTCTTGTTTGACGCTCAGAATAAATTACGGTAAATATGGTGTTAACAGTTTATTTACGGATATTTGTGTAATGATTTTTTCTTCTTCTCTACTGCTGAAACTTCTCCTTATCGTGAACCAATCGCGCGGGTAAGTTGTGGGTCAAGAACTACACAAATATTAAAACCCGCACTGAGCGGGTTTTTTTGTAACTGGCACTTTTAAAAGAACATCATTCTTAATAATAATTTGGATAGCAATCGATTCATTATCGATATAAGGAAGCACCCATGAACGATCAAGTAATAATTTTTGATACTACCTTACGTGACGGCGAGCAAGCATTGGCTGCAAGCCTTACGGTAAAAGAGAAGTTACAGATCGCTTATGCTCTTGAGAGACTGGGTGTAGATGTTATCGAAGCTGGCTTCCCTATTTCTTCTCCGGGTGATTTTGAGTCAGTACAAACCATCGCTAAACACATCAAAGACAGCCGTATTTGTGCGCTTTCTCGTGCCGTAGCGAAAGATATCGATGCCGCTGCCGAAGCGCTTAAAGTTGCTGACCAGTTCCGTATTCATACCTTCATCTCAACATCAACGGTTCACGTACAAGACAAATTACGCCGCAGCTACGATGACGTAGTAGAGATGGCAGTGAAAGCAGTCAAGCACGCTCGTAACTATACCGATGATGTTGAATTCTCTTGTGAAGATGCCGGCCGTACCCCTATCGACAACCTATGTCGCATGGTTGAAGCCGCGATTAACGCAGGCGCGAAAACCATCAACATTCCAGACACAGTGGGCTACACAGTACCAAATGAGTTTGGTGGCATTATCAAGACGCTATTCGATCGCGTACCCAACATCGACCAAGCGATCATCTCTGTTCACTGTCACGATGACTTAGGTATGTCGGTTGCAAACTCAATTGCTGCTGTGCAAGCGGGCGCTCGTCAAATTGAAGGCACAATCAATGGTATTGGCGAACGTGCTGGTAACTGTTCTCTAGAAGAAATCGCAATGATCATCAAAACTCGTCAAGAGCTTTTGGGTGTTCATACTGGCTTGGATCACAAGGAGATCCACCGTACCAGTAAGTTGGTAAGTCAGCTTTGCCACATGCCAATTCAAGACAACAAAGCAATCGTCGGTGCTAACGCATTCAGCCACTCTTCAGGTATTCACCAAGATGGCATGCTAAAGAACAAGAACACTTACGAGATCATGACGCCTGAGTCTATTGGCTTGAAAAACAAAGCCTTGAACCTAACAAGCCGTAGTGGCCGAGCCGCTGTTAAGAGCCACATGGACGCTATGGGTTATAAAGATAATGAGTACAACCTAGATTCATTGTACGAAGACTTCTTGAAGCTTGCTGACCGTAAAGGCCAAGTGTTCGATTACGACCTAGAAGCATTGATGCACTTCGCGAATCTACGTGATGAAGATGACTTCTATAAACTTAACTACCTAAGCGTACAATCTGGTAGTGTTATGTCTACCACCAGCATCAAACTGCAATGTGGTGATGAAGAGAAATGCGAAGCCGCTGTCGGCAATGGCCCTGTTGATGCTTTATACCAATGTATCTACCGCTTAACAGGCTACGAAATAGCGTTGGATAAGTTCGACCTAACTGCAAAAGGTGAAGGCGAAGATGGCTTAGGTCAAGCGGACATCATTGCTAACTATAAAGGCCGTAAGTACCACGGTACTGGCGTTTCAACCGATATCGTTGAAGCTTCTGGTCAAGCGTTGCTACACGTTATCAATAGCATTCAACGCGCAGACACTATTGCTGAAATGAAGCAGCAAAAATTCGCGACAGTTTAAGACCCCAATAACAGAGCCCTAGAGCCGATGTTGTTGGCTTTAGGGACAAAATTTAAAACGAGCCAAAAAGCTCAGTAACAAGAATTAAAGGATTAACATGACAGATAAATCATACAAGATTGCCGTACTACCTGGTGATGGCATTGGCCCAGAAGTAATGCAGCAAGCACATAAAGTGCTAGACGCGATTGAAAAGAAGCACGCGATTAGCTTTTCTCGCGAAGAGTATGATGTTGGTGGTATCGCAATTGATAATCACGGCTGTCCACTTCCAGAAGCGACAGTAACGGGCTGTGAAGAATCTGACGCAGTACTATTTGGCTCGGTTGGCGGACCTAAGTGGGAACATCTCCCACCAAACGATCAACCAGAGCGTGGTGCCCTACTTCCTCTACGTAAACACTTCCAACTGTTCTGTAACCTACGTCCTGCACAAATCCACAAAGGTCTAGAGTCTTTCTCTCCTTTGCGTGCTGACATCTCAGGTAACGGCTTCGATATCGTTGTAGTTCGTGAACTAACAGGCGGCATCTACTTCGGCCAACCTAAAGGTCGTGAAGGCGAAGGCGCAACTGAGAAAGCTTTTGATACAGAGGTTTATCACCGTTACGAGATCGAACGTATTGCAAAGATTGCGTTTGAATCTGCACGTCTACGTAACAAAAACGTTTACTCAATCGACAAAGCAAACGTTCTGCAGAGCTCTATCTTATGGCGTGAAGTGGTTGAAGAAATCGCAAAAGATTACCCAGATGTCACGCTAAACCACATGTACATCGACAACGCGACCATGCAGCTAATCAAAGACCCATCTCAGTTTGACGTAATGCTATGTTCAAACATCTTCGGTGACATCATCTCTGATGAGTGCGCAATGATCACGGGTTCTATGGGTATGCTTCCTTCTGCAAGCTTGAACGAAAGTAACTTCGGTCTATACGAACCTGCAGGTGGCAGCGCTCCAGATATCGCAGGTAAGAACATTGCGAACCCAGTCGCGCAAATTCTTTCGGCAGCGCTAATGCTTCGTTACAGCCTAGGCGAAGAAGCGGCAGCGCAAGACATCGAAACAGCGGTCTCTAAAGCACTTTCTGCAGGCGAGCTAACTGCAGACCTTGCAGGCAAGAACCAAGCGCTGACTACCTCAGAAATGGGTGACAAGATCGCTGAGTACATCTTAGCTTCATAAGCTAGATGCTTAGATTAAAAGCAAGTACATAAGAATAATATCAAGCCAAGTCAGCTTAGACAGTATGACTTGGCTAGAAACAAACACTGGGACTGATGCTCCCAAGGAAGAAAAGCTATGTCGACAAACCAGCAAGCAAAAACCTTATACGAAAAAGTTTATGACGCTCACGTTGCGGTTGCAGCGAAGGGCGAAACGCCAATTCTTTATATCGATCGCCACTTAGTCCACGAAGTAACGTCGCCACAAGCCTTTGATGGCCTACGTGAAAAAGGTCGTAAAGTTCGCCAAGTAGGCAAAACTTTTGCAACCATGGATCACAACGTATCGACACAAACGAAAGACATCAACGCCTCTGGTGAGATGGCTCGTATCCAAATGGAAACGCTATCGAAGAACTGTGAAGAGTTTGGTGTCACGCTTTACGATCTAAACCACAAATACCAAGGTATTGTGCACGTAATGGGTCCTGAGCTAGGTATTACGCTACCGGGCATGACCATCGTATGTGGTGACTCGCATACGGCTACACACGGTGCATTTGGTTCACTAGCATTCGGTATAGGTACTTCAGAAGTTGAGCACGTTCTAGCTACTCAAACGCTAAAACAAGCTCGCGCAAAAACCATGAAGATCGAAGTAAAAGGCAAGGTTGCTCCGGGCATCACTGCAAAAGACATCGTACTAGCGATCATCGGTAAAACAACGGCTGCTGGCGGTACAGGCTACGTGGTTGAATTCTGTGGTGAGGCAATTACCGACCTTACAATGGAAGGTCGTATGACGGTATGTAACATGGCAATCGAGCTAGGCGCTAAAGCAGGCTTAATCGCTCCAGATGCAACGACATATGAATACATCAAAGGTCGTAAGTTCTCTCCACAAGGTGAAGACTTAGAAGCAGCAATACAATACTGGGATACGCTAAAAACCGATGCTGATGCAAAGTTCGATGCGGTTGTTACGCTAGAAGCAGCAGACATCAAGCCACAAGTGACTTGGGGCACTAACCCAGGTCAGGTTATCTCGGTAGACACGCCAATCCCTGCACCAGAAAGCTTTGCAGATCCTGTTGAAAAAGCTTCAGCAGAAAAGGCTCTGGCGTACATGGGCCTTGAAGCGGGTAAATCACTATCGGATTACAACATCGATAAAGTCTTCGTAGGTTCTTGTACTAACTCGCGTATCGAAGACATGCGTGCAGCTGCAGCAGTAGCGAAAGGACGCCAAGTAGCGAAACATGTTCAAGCATTGATCGTTCCGGGCTCTGAGCAAGTTAAAGCACAAGCTGAAGCTGAAGGCTTAGATGTAATCTTTAAAGAAGCCGGCTTTGAATGGCGTTTGCCAGGTTGTTCTATGTGTCTTGCAATGAACAACGACCGCCTTGGTCCACAAGAGCGCTGTGCTTCTACATCAAACCGTAACTTTGAAGGTCGCCAAGGCCGTGATGGTCGTACGCACCTAGTTAGCCCAGCAATGGCAGCCGCAGCAGCAATCGCTGGTCACTTTGTCGATATTCGTGAACTTTAATTAGAGGATTTAACATGTCAGGTTTTCAACAACACACCGGATTAGTCGTTCCTCTAGATACGGCCAACATCGATACTGATGCGATCATTCCAAAGCAGTTTCTACAGAAAGTGAACCGTATCGGTTTTGGTAAGCACTTGTTCCACGATTGGCGTTTTCTAGATGACGCTGGCCAGCAGCCAAATCCTGAGTTTGTAATGAATGCACCACGCTATAAAGGCGCTTCAATTCTACTGGCTCGTGAAAACTTCGGTTGTGGTTCATCTCGTGAGCACGCACCTTGGGCGCTTGCCGATTACGGTCTTCAAGTGATGATCGCGCCAAGCTTTGCCGATATTTTCTACGGTAACTCGATCAACAACCAGATGGTTCCTGTTCGTCTTACAGAGCAGGAAGTTGATGAGATTTTCCAGTTCGTAGAAGCGAATGAAGGTGCTGAGATCGACGTTGATTTAGAAGCAATGAAAGTCAGTGCGAACGGTAAAGAATACTCGTTTGAAATTGATGAGTTCCGTCGTCACTGCTTGCTGAATGGCCTAGATAACATCGGCCTAACACTTCAGCACGCCGATAAGATTTCAGAGTTTGAAGCTAAGATTCCTAGCTTCCTGAAATAAGAAGTCTTGAAGTAGAATCACACAGTTTTGTGTTCATATAAAAAGGTTGGCCTAGCGCCAACCTTTTTTATTTGGCTAAGCTTTTAGCTTAATGTGCTTATTAAGCTCAGCCCTTTATTTAGATCAGTTCCGCTATTTAACTGAAAAGCCATGAAAGAAAATCGCAAAGCATAAGGTCTTAGTAGTCAGTCATCAGGAGAATGCCATGAAACAACTACTTTTTATTGTCAGCCTACTTTTCTCAACGTTAGCTTGGTCTGCGCCTAAATCCGATCTTTGGCCATACTGGAATCAAAGTAACGAAACCAATCTAGAACAGGTATCTCATCAAGATTGGCAGCTGTTCCTCGACAACTACTTAGTTCAACAAGGTCAAAACACCCTAGTTCGCTACCAAGCAGTGAGCACTGCCGATAAGGCCAAACTCAGGCAGTACATAAGCCGACTTGAACAGATTGCCCCACTCGACTATCCAAAAGCGGAACAGTATGCCTATTGGGTTAATCTATATAACGCCGTGACTGTCGATTTGATTCTTGATGCCTACCCGATCAAATCCATCACTAAACTTGGCGGACTATTTAGTTTTGGGCCATGGGGAGATGATGTCGTCGTCGTTAACGGGAAGTCACTGACACTCAATGACATTGAACATCGAATTTTAAGACCGATTTGGCAAGATCCGCGCACTCATTATGCGGTGAATTGTGCGAGTTTGGGTTGCCCTAACTTACAACTTCAAGCATTTACGACTGACAACACCGAGACTCTACTAGAACAAGCAGCCTCTGAGTTTGTTAATAGTGACAAAGGTGTGTGGGTTAAAGGTAATAAGCTCCAACTATCATCGATTTACGAATGGTTTGCTGTGGATTTTGGTACAGAGAAACAGCTCATTCAGCACTTAGACCAATATCGAACTCAACCTATCACGAATACTCACAAAATCAGCTATGACTATAATTGGTCACTTAACCAAGCGAACTAGTTTTAACATTAAAGCTCATGAATGAAGCTAAACAAAAAGAGGCTAGAGGTTTTTATTAACCACTTGCCTCTTTTTTATCTATTGAACCGTATTTCTACAATTAAAAGCTTGAACCCGGTTGCTGCAAGAACTCAGCCTCTTCAGGAGTCGAAGCTCTACCTAACACCTCATTACGGTGAGGGTAGCGACCAAAACGCTCAATAATGACCTTATGCTTAAACTCAAAATCCAAGTTATTCTCTAAGCCTGTCTGGGAAAAAAGCATCACAGCCTGTTCATGCATCAGCAAAGACTCACTGTGCATATAAGGCATATACAGGAAGCTTTTTTGTTGCTCGTTAAGCTGGTGATCAAAACCACCCGCTACCGCCTCTTGGGCTAGAGCCAACGCCATTGGGTCAGCCGAAAAAGCTGTCGGACTGTTTCTGCCAATATTTCTAGAAAACTGATCAAGCACGATAATCTCTGCCAAGCGCCCTTGTGCGTTTTGTCGCCATTCAAATAGCTCACCTTGGATAACTGCTTTGTGCAGTTCAGCAAAACGAGATTCTATTAAAGCATCAATTTCTTCGCCGCCAGTAAACCAGTCTTTTGGCGTCAATTCATCGAACCAAAACTCTAGAACATCCTGATACGTTACCGTCATATAATTCCCTTTAATAAAAAACCGAATCATTTAATAGTATGACTCGGTCTATGTTCGATTACTTAAAACCTTTTACTTTCTTTATCAGATCATAAGCATTCTGAATTTCTTGCGATTTTTCTTTCGCGACATTCATCATTTCTGGTGGCAAACCCTTCGCCATCAGTTTATCTGGGTGATGCTCATTCATCAGCTTGCGGTAAGCTTTCTTCACCTCTTTACCGTCGGCACTTTCACTCACACCGAGAACTTTAAACGCATCGGCCAGTTGGTTTTGTTGCGAAGCCTGTTGCCAACCCGATGATTGCCCATGCCCTTGATGGCCACCAAAGCTTCCACCCTGCTGTTGAAAACGGAATGCAGCTTCTTGCATCTGCAAACGACGCTCTAGTTGCTCTGCTGAAAAGCCAAGGCCTTGCGCTATCTTATGCAAAACCTGACGTTCACTAGGGTGCAAACTTCCATCAGCAAATGCAGCAGATACTTGTAGCTCTAAAAAAAACTGCAGGAGATCAAAACGGCCACCCGATGAGATCTTCACACGCTCAAGCACATCGCTTAACGGGAAGTCACTCTCCTTGCCGCCACGGAAAGCATCTTGAGCCGCTTTACGTTGTTCGCCATGCAGGTTCATACGCTCCATCATTGTAGAAGCGAGCTGAATCTCTTCTGGTGTAACCTGCCCCTTAGCTTTAGCAACGTGTCCCATAACCGCAAAAGCAGATTTGAAAAACTCGTTTTGTCTTTCAGCTTGGCTTGGACCTCGGCCAAAACCAGAGCTATTGAAGCCCGATTGGTTCAATCGGCGAGCTTTATCGAACTGGTGCCCTAAAAATAGGCCAAAAACTAAACCGAGCGGCCCCCCAAATAAAAAACCAAAAAAAGCGCCCAAAATTTTGCCAAATATTTGCATTATGTGTTCTCTATCTATGAATTTTGTCTGAGTAATGCTGTCTGATGATGCTGAATGCTAATATTTCCTTTATCATAAGGAAAATGCTTTATTAATTGGATTGATACTAGATCAACCCTTCATCTAGTGACACAGGATAGTTCAACTTCATGCAATCTTTTTCCCGCACCTTGTTAGCCGCGTCTATAAGTACGGCATTATACGTATCGACAACTCAAGCTGAAACAATCACAGATAGTAGTGTGCAGGAAATGCCCTCTATAGATCAATGCTTGATCGAGCCCGCTGCAGAAAACGAGACACAACTTCCCGCTCATGTTGAGTCCGATCGCTTAGAGGCTATCAATGGTGACAAGGCAATCTACTCAGGTGATGTAAGAGTTACCCAAGGAAACAAAACCATCCTTGCCGACAATGTAACGCTTCACCAACAAGAAAATATCGTTGTAGCTGAAGGCAACGTAAACTTTAGCGATGGTCAAATAAAGTCAGTGGCAGACAGAGCCACTAACAATCTGACCACCGATGAAATGACGCTCGAAAATACCGATTATGAGTTCCTCTGTGAGCAAGGGCGAGGAGATGCGGTTTACATCGCAAAAACCGGAAAAGCGGTTTATGAGATTGAAGATGGCTCAATCACCTCTTGCCCTATCGGCGACAATGCATGGCGACTAAGAGCGTCAAGTATCGATGTCGACCAAAATGAAGAAGAGGCTACGTTCTACAACCCAAGGTTTGAAATTCAGAGCGTCCCTGTTTTTTATCTGCCGTACTTAACCGTTCCGATTGGTGATACGCGTAAAACAGGCTTCTTATATCCAACGGTATCATATGGCTCAAGTGATGGTTTTGAATTTGAGATCCCTGTTTATTGGAATTTGGCACCAGAGTATGACCTCAAAACCACTTTTAAGCACATGAAAGAGCGTGGTACTCAGCTTAACAGTGAATTTAGATATTTAAGCGATTTTGGTTCCGGGATGATTAAGTCTGAATACTTGCCTGATGACAAAAAATACCCAGAGAAAGGCAAACGTTGGGGGGCTCAACTTAATCACTCAGGAATATTCCAAGAATCTTGGTTGTTTGAAATTGATTACTCAAAAGTTGGCGATATCGAGTACTTCACAGATGTCAACGGAAGCGGCATTGGTAACCGTGAAGATGGCCAGCTTCTTCAAGAAGGGCAGGCTACATACCGTTCTCAAAATTGGGATGCGTCTGTACTTGTGCGAGATTTTCAGGTCCTCACAAATACGACAAACAACCTTCCATACCGCCTGCTCCCACAGCTGGAATATAACTATTATGCCCCGGAGGTAATGGAGTATTTAGATTTCGACTTGGTCAGCCATGTGTCTCTGTTTGATACAGATGCAAAAGGGAAACCATCGGCAACTCGTATTCACGTTGAGCCGGGAATTACAATTCCAGTAGGCAACACTTGGGGTACTTGGACCACAGAAGCCCGACTTCTTGGTACTTACTACCAACAAGATCTTGATGGTGTTGATACAACAAGTGACAAATATAAAGATTTAGAAAAGTCAGTAAGTCGAGTTGTCCCAGAATTTAGGAGTCATGCTGGTATCGTTTTAGAAAGAGATACCAAGGTTATTGGTAACTACACTCAAACTCTAGAACCCCAAGTTCAATACCTGTATGTACCAAAAGAAGATCAAAACAACATTGGTCTTTACGATACGACACTTCTGCAGACTGATTATTATGGCCTGTTTAGAAGCCGTAAATACAGTGGTGTAGACCGTATCGCTGCAGCTAACCAAGTAAGCTACGGTGCATCATCTCGTTTCTTTGATGATGAGTATAAAGAGCGACTCAATGTGTCGTTTGGACAGATCTTTTATATCGACAAAGATACGAAACAACATCTAACACTTGATACTAAAGATAAGAACTCGAATTACTCATCTTGGGCTGTAGAAGTCGACTTTAATTACGACGACTACCTGTTTTATCATGGTGGGGTTCAGTACGACATCGATACCACAGCAATGCAACTAGCCAACAGCACCATTGAGTACCGTTTTTCTGGTGGTTATATCCAAACCAACTACCGCTACGTAACCAAAGAGTATATCGAAGACACTGTTGATTTTAATGTTGGATCGATTACTAAAGATGGTATATCTCAAGCAGGATTACTCGGAGCCTACCAGATTTCACGTAAGTGGAGTGCCAGCGCTCAGTACTTCTATGATTTAACAACCGAAGAGAACCTTGAGTGGTTAGCTAAACTCAATTACAAGTCCGATTGTTGGTATATCGGCTTCACCTATAGTAACCAATTGCGTAGATGGGAAGGTGATTACATCAACACATCGAATGCGACACCAGTATACGAGAAAAACTTTGGCTTTAACTTCGGTATTGTTGGCTTTGGTACCAACATAGGCTCAAACTCAAGCGAAGTAAGTGAAACAAGCTCAAGTAACGCACTCAGCTATGGTCGCCCATTCTTCTTAAACAACTAATTTTCTTTATTGATAACACATCGGTAAATATAAAGGATTACACATGACATTGTGGAAACGCACATTAATAGCTATCGCAGCGGCTTGTACTTTATCAACAAGCTATGCCGCACCAGTTGAACTCGATAGCGTAAAAGTAATCGTCAACGAGGGCGTGATCTTACAAAGTGACATTGATACTTCAATGAAAACACTGCGCGCAAACGCGAAGAAAAGCGGACAAACATTACCATCACAAGATGTATTGAATGAGCAAGTTCTAGAAAAACTGATCATCGATACAATTCAGACCCAAGAAGCGGAACGTATTGGGGTTCGAATTGATGATGCTCGACTGGATCAAGCGATTGAAGGCATTGCCAAAGATAACAACCAAACAGTACAACAACTTACTGCATCGGTCGCTGAAGAAGGCCTTAGCTACAACGCATTTCGTGAGCAAGTAAGAAAAGAGATTGCGGCAAGTGAAGCGCGTAATGCTTTAGTTCGTCGTCGTATTAATATCCTTCCAGCAGAAGTCGACAACCTAGCGGACATTTTAGCGCAAGAAACCAATGCGACGGTTCAATACAAAATTGGCCACATTCAACTTCGATTCAATGATGACCAAACCAAAGAAGAATTAGAAGCACAAGCGACTGATTTAGTGGAAGAGCTAAACAACGGCAAAGACTTTAGCACCATGGCATATACTTACTCTAAAGGCCCTAAAGCGTTACAAGGTGGTGATTGGGGTTGGATGCGTAAAGAAGAGATGCCTACGATTTTTGCAGACCAAATCAAAATGCAGAATAAAGGCAGCATCATCGGTCCTTTCCGAAGTGGTGTTGGCTTCCATATTCTAAAAATTGAAGACGTAAAAGGTTTGGAAACCGTTGCAGTTACCGAAGTTAATGCACGTCATATTTTGATTAAACCAACGGTTATCTTAAGTGATGACGGTGCGAAAGAGCAGCTTGAAGAAATCACTCGTCGTGTAAACGCAGGTGAAGCGAGCTTTGGTGATCTTGCACAGCAATACAGCCAAGATCCAGGTTCAGCAGTACAAGATGGTGAGTTAGGCTACCAAACTCCAGATTTATACGTTCCTGAGTTCAAACACCAAGTAGAAACGCTACCTGAAGGTAAGATCAGTGCGCCATTCAAAACCGTGCACGGTTGGCACATTGTTGAAGTACTAGACCGTCGCGAAGTCGACCGTACCGATTCAGCATTGAAAAACAAAGCTTATCAAATTCTATTTAACCGTAAGTTCAACGAAGAAGTCGGTGCTTGGCTGCAAGAAGTAAGAGCTAGCGCCTTTGTTGAAGTGGTCGAGGATGACCAAGATGACAACTAAACGCCTTGTCATTACAGCAGGTGAACCGGCGGGAATTGGGCCAGATTTAACTCTCGCATTATCCCAAGAAAGCTGGACACATCAGCTCGTGGTTTGTGCGGATAAAAGCCTATTATCAGAGCGAGCTGAAATGTTAGGGATTGAGGTTGAGCTGTTGGATTACGATTCAACCGCGCCCAAGCAACCTCAACGCTCTGGAACATTGGTTGTGAAACACGTTCCACTAGCTGAAACAGCAGTTGCAGGCCAGCTCAACGAGGCTAACGGTCATTACGTATTAAATACTTTAGAAACCGCAGCAATTGGCTGTATGAATGATGAATTTGATGCTATTGTCACCGGCCCTGTTCACAAGGGTGTAATTAACCGAGCTGGCGTTGCTTTTAGTGGCCATACCGAGTTCTTTGCAGAGAAGTCCAATACTCCACTTGTCGTGATGATGTTGGCAACAAAAGGGCTGCGTGTTGCTCTAGTAACAACGCACATCCCGCTAGCTTATGTATCTCAAGCAGTGACCGAAGACAGATTAGAGCAAATCATTGCTATTCTGCATAAAGACTTGGTTGAAAAATTTGCTATTGAGAAACCAACTATCTACGTGTGTGGTTTGAATCCACATGCTGGTGAAGATGGTTGTTTGGGTCGTGAAGAGATAGAAACTATCACCCCTACGCTAGAAAAAATTCGCCAGAAAGATGGTATTAATTTAGTTGGCCCATTGCCAGCAGACACCATCTTTAATGAAAAATATTTGCAAGATGCAGATGCTGTTTTAGGTATGTATCACGACCAAGTACTCCCGGTATTGAAATACAAAGGGTTTGGTCGCTCAGTGAACATCACGCTTGGCTTACCGTTTATTCGCACATCAGTCGATCACGGTACCGCCTTAGACTTGGCAGGGAAAGGCCAAGCCGATACAGGGAGCTTTAGAACAGCGCTCACGCACGCCATTGAATTAGTAGAGAAAAAGCAATGAGAAATGATGTCCACTTAGGGCACAAAGCGCGTAAACGTTTTGGTCAAAACTTCCTTAACGACCCATACATTATTGATGGAATCGTATCGAGTATTAACCCACTACCAGGCCAGAACTTAGTAGAAATCGGCCCTGGTCTTGGCGCAATTACTGAGCCTGTTGGCAAGCTTGTCGACAAGTTCACAGTAATTGAACTGGATAGAGATCTTGCTGAACGTCTGCGTAATCACCCTGATCTTGCTGAAAAGTTAACGATCTATGAGGGCGATGCAATGAAGTTCGATTTCGAACAACTTGTTAAGCCAAACAACAAGCTGCGTATCTTCGGTAACTTGCCATACAACATCTCTACACCATTGATGTTCCACCTTTTTGAGTTCCATAAAGACGTGCAAGACATGCACTTTATGCTTCAAAAAGAAGTCGTTAACCGATTAGCAGCGGGTCCTGGTACTAAAGCTTACGGTCGTCTAACGGTTATGGCTCAATATTACTGTAAAGTCACTCCTGTTTTAGAAGTGCCACCAACAGCATTTGTTCCGCCACCGAAAGTAGACTCTGCAGTCGTTCGCCTTCAGCCTTATGAAGTACTGCCTTACCCGGCAAAAGATCTTAAGTGGTTAGATCGCGTATGCCGCGAAGGCTTTAACCAGCGTCGTAAAACAGTCCGTAACTGCTACAAGAGCCTAATCGACAAGGAAGTGCTTGAAGAGCTAGGTGTAAACCCTGGCATGCGCCCTGAGAACCTGACGCTCGAACAGTTTGTCGATATGGCGAACTGGTTGCACGACAGTCACAACGCTGACAAATAATCGAAAAAGGCTCCTACACTTCGGTGAGGAGCCTATTTTTTATGTAATACTTAAAGCATACCAACAACAAAAGGTGCGAATATGGATATATCTACGCCTTGTATCAAATGCCAAGTTCATTCTAAATATATTGAAGAACAATCAGAGCCATCTAAGAGTCGCTACGTTTTCGCTTACATCATTACCATCAAAAATCTAAGTAAAACAACGGTACAACTTATGTCTCGCCGCTGGTTGATTACCGACTCTAACGGTAAACAACTCACCATAGAAGGTGATGGCGTGGTTGGACAGCAGCCTGTAATTGAAGCCAATGACGAATACACATATACCAGCGGTACGGTCATCGAAACCCCTGTGGGTGTTATGCAAGGTCACTATGTGATGACCGATCATAAAGGCATTGATTTCATAACAGAAGTCGACCCATTTAGACTGGCTATCCCCAATATCCTTAACTAGTACGTATCTCTACCACTTACAGGAAAATACTGTGTCGAATTATATTGTCGGAGACATTCAAGGATGCTTCGACGAGCTTCAGTTACTGCTTGAAACCATCAACTTTGATAAACAACAAGATACGTTATGGGTCGCCGGAGACTTAGTTGCTCGTGGCCCTAAATCCTTAGAGACGTTACGTTTTGTTCGTAGCCTTGGCAGTTCAGCGAAGGTGGTATTGGGTAACCATGATTTACATCTACTTGCGGTATCCTTAGGCCTCTTTTCAGCCAAACCAAAAGACAAGACTCAACCAATTCTTGATGCTGAAGACCGTGACCAATTGCTGGAATGGTTAAGACAACAACCCTTGATGCAAGAGCACCCAGAGTTTGTCATGACACATGCAGGCATCTCACCTCAATGGGACTTGGAACAAGCACGTACAGAGAATCGAGAGATAACGTCATTACTGAAATCGAACTGTTGGCAGTGGCTTATTGAGAACATGTACAGCAACACGCCAGATCTCTGGAACAACGAGTTGCAAGACATCGAACGTTATCGCTATGCGATCAATAGCCTGACAAGAATGCGCTTCTGTTTTGAAGATGGCCGACTCGACATGGCATGTAAGCTACCACCGAATGAAATTACCGATGAACCACTAGTGCCATGGTTTGACCTTCCGCAACGCATAAAGCTCGATAAAACCGTTGTTTTTGGACACTGGGCTGCGCTTGAAGGCTATAACGGAAAAGATGTAATTGGACTTGATACTGGATGCGTGTGGGGAGGAGAATTGACGATACTTCGCTGGGAAGACAAACAGTTTTTTACTCAAAAAGCGCTATAAAAAAACGAGATACGAGAAGTTTGCGTTACTGTTACAGTAACGCAAACGTTTTTAACTTCAGAGCTTAACGCTCGAGAATCACAAACTCCATGTTGTGTTTATTTTTCTCGTCCGCTTGATAGGCCTCGCGAAAGCTTAACTTCCAATCTTCACCCCAATCAGGGAATTGCGTGTCGCCATCCACATAAAAATCAATATAAGTCAGATAGAGCTTGTTCGCTTTAGGCAGACAGCTTTCATAAATCGAACCACCACCGATGATCATCACTTCGTCAACGTCACTGACAATTTCTAATGCTTGATCAATTGAAGTAACAGTAGTCACTCCTTCAATCTCTAAGCTCTCATCGCGGCTAATTACGACATTCAATCGACCTGGTAGAGGGCGTCCAATTGAATCATAGGTCTTACGCCCCATAACTACCGGTTTCCCCATCGTTGAGCGTTTAAACCATGCGAAATCTGCAGGTAAATGCCATGGCATCTGATTATCTTTACCAATTACACGGTTGTTTGCCATTGCCGCTATCATACTGATGATCATAAATAGAAAGTCCTGTCCTTACCCGAAAATAAAATTGAAGCTAGACGATAGGTCTACGACGGTAGAATAACAGCCCAGGCACCGCCAAGCCAACCGCTAGCCCTGCGATAATGAACATCGATTTTAAGAAATTCTCCATCAACATGGCGAGCAACTCTGGGTTATACCCTGCTCGGTTGATTTCTACCATAGCGATCATCGCTTTGAACGCAAAGACTCCAGGAACCATCGGAATCAAAGCGGCGACGGTAAATACCTTTGGGTGCGCCAACAGTTTATGTGACCAATGCACCCCTATCATGCCGACCAATGTAGCAGCAAAGAACGTCGCCCATTCAATGGGAATGCCGAAATGCATCATTAAGTAACGGCTACCGTGGCCAATGGATCCTCCGAGAGCACAGTAGATCAACGCTCGTTGTGGTACGTTAAAAACTAATGCAAAGCCGACGGCAGGTATGGCAGCAAAAAACATATCGTTCAGAAGGCCTACCAATAATTCAAAGATAGTCATTGGCTTACCCACCCCCACACGTCTGAAAGGCTCATCGCAGCAACAATGCCTAAGCTTGTTGCCAACGTTAATAAACTAGCCATGGTAAAGCGTGCGAGCCCCATATTGATATGGCCTTTAAGCATATCCGCAACAGAGTTAATTAAAGGGAAACCGGGCACAAGCATCAGCACAGAAGAAGCCATCACGATAGTGGGTTGGCCACCGATGTTATAAAGAACCGCTTGCGCTGAAATAGTTGTCGTAACAAACGCTGTGATAGCAAAGTTTAATAAGGGGTTAAAATGGCGATGACCAATTTCTTGTCTGACGATCATGCCGCAAGCTGAAGCAATAAAAGTCATCATGAAGACTTGCCAGTCTCCGCCCGCAAGGTGGCTAAAAGAGGCGCACGACAACCCTATCATCACAACCACTAACCAACGGTTGTAGCGCTCGGGGCTGATGTTTTGAATCTTTTTATACGCCAAATCATAATCGAGAATTCCCTTCTCCATCATGATGCAAATGCGTTGAATGTCGGTGATAACCTGCATGTTAATGCCACGATCAGCACAGCTTCGAGTAGTCGTTATGCAATGATCATCCATTACTGTTGTCACGACCAACGCATTGGCTGACAGTGCAACTTCAACCTCATTCACCCCACAAGCAATACCGATGCGGCGCATAATATCACCGACCAGTGTGCTCTCGGCGCCGTGTGCCAATAACATTTGTCCTGACTGAGCGACTAACCTTGAGATCGCTCTTTGTTCTGATGCCATGATTTCCTTCCCATAGGCGTAAAGTATCTAGAAACAAATTCTGCATTAAAATTCGATAAGACATAATGATTTAGATACAAAAACACCGCAATTTTCATTGCGGTTTAGTAAAACTATCAGTGTGCTTTAGAAAGAAGCGACCAAAGTATCTATAAGAAACTCTGAGGCTTAGTCACGAACATAGATAACATGACCGTCATCTTCTTCGTCATCCCAGTCATCCCAATCATCGTCATCTTCATCTTCAGTAACGACATTCTTACCGGCCATCGCATCTTTATGGTAGTCATCCCACATAAAGTTAACTTTCTCTTCTTCTTCAATTGCTTCAACTTCACGAGGTAGGTTCTCCATGAACTCACCCAGCTTAAAGCAAAGATCTTTCGTACCGATCTTGTTTACAGCAGAGATCTTGAAGTACTCGCCTTCCCAACCTAAAGCTTCGACGATTTCTTGAATCTTTTCGTCCGCTTCTTCTTCAGGCATTAGATCAACTTTGTTGAATACTAACCAGCGAGGTTTCTGTGCTACCTTTTCGCTGTACTGCTCAAGCTCGTCAATGATCGTCAGTGCATTCTGAATAGGATCAGAACCATCAATCGGCAAAATATCGATCATATGCAGAAGAACGCGACAACGCTCAAGGTGTTTCAAGAAACGAATACCCAGACCAGCGCCATCAGCTGCACCTTCAATTAGACCCGGGATATCGGCAACGACGAAACTCTTCTCAGGGACAACACTTACCACACCTAAGCTAGGGATTAGCGTGGTAAACGGGTAATCAGCCACTTTTGGTTTCGCAGCAGATACTGAGCGAATAAAAGTAGATTTACCAGCGTTTGGCAAGCCAAGCATACCAACATCCGCTAATAGAAGAAGCTCTAAACGCAGTTCGCGAACTTCACCTTTAGTACCCATTGTCTTTTGACGAGGAGCACGGTTAACCGACGACTTAAAACGCGTGTTACCAAGACCGTGCCAACCACCTTTACCAACCATTACTTTTTTGCCATGTTCAGCAACTTCAGCAACGATTTCATTAGTGTGGATATCAACAGCACGAGTACCTACAGGTACTTTCATGGTCATATCTTTACCACGTTTACCCGTACAGTTACCACCGCGGCCATTTTCGCCACGCTCTGCATTGTAAAAACGTTGGAAACGGTAATCGATCAGTGTGTTTAAGTTCTCATCCGCTTGGATGTAAACATCACCGCCATCACCGCCATCACCGCCGTCAGGACCACCTTTAGCGACGAATTTTTCGCGCCAAAAGCTTACTGTACCATTACCGCCATCACCGGCTTCTATTTTTACTGATGCTTCATCAACGAATTTCATTTTTTAACTCCGCACTTACGTTGCGTTACCACTCATCAAGGAGTGATATAAATTCTAGCAGATCCGTGTTTAGATCGATCACCTAAGATCTAGATCGATCTGCAACCAAGGAACAAATAAGGAGAGGTTCTTTGCTTTCTGTTTCTTAAAAAACAAGCGGATTCTTAAAACTAAACTGTTTATCAAAAACCAAACTGCTTCCCAAACTAAAGCCAGAGCGTCTACTTTTTTATTCTCGCTATAAATAAAAAACCCTGCCGAATCGGCAGGGCTTTTGAATTCAGCTTGAAAGCTAGTATAAATAATCTAATAAAAGATTAAATTACTCAGCTTCGATGCTTACAAACTTACGGTTTTTAGGACCTTTTACTGCAAATTTCACTTTACCTTCAGTAAGAGCGAAAAGAGTATGGTCTTTACCGATGCCAACGTTTGTGCCAGCGTGGAACTTAGTACCACGTTGACGAACGATGATGTTACCTGCAAGAACAGATTCACCACCAAAACGCTTAACACCAAGACGTTTGCTTTCTGAATCGCGGCCGTTATTAGTAGAACCGCCAGCTTTTTTATGTGCCATTGTTAAACTCTCCTAATACTTAAGCGTTAATGCCAGTGATTTTCACTTCTGTGAACCACTGACGGTGACCAGCTTGCTTACGCGAGTGCTTACGACGACGGAACTTAACGATTTTTACTTTATCGCCACGACCGTGTTGTACTACTTCTGCAGTAACCTTGCCACCTTCAACAAGAGGTGCACCAACAGCGATTTCTTCGCCGTTAGCAACAAGAAGAACTTTATCAAATTCTACAGTTGCACCAGTTTCAACGTCTAATTTCTCTAAACGAAGTGTTTGACCTTCGCTTACTCGGTGTTGTTTGCCACCAGATTGGAAAACAGCGTACATATTTTACTCCGCTTTTTCCGCACAGCCTATGGTTGTTAATTCTACAACTCGGGTGTGCGCTAAACTAATCAATAGGGCGCAGATTCTACGGGAATCATGCCGCTATGACAAGCCATATTTTTAAAATATTGGCGAAAACATGTTCGCCAAAGAAAAGTGCGGCAATGATGCCTTTAAGTGATGTATTAATCAACGTTTTTTAGTGTATTATTCAACAATTAAATACAACGTATAAGCCTTACAGGGTCTAACTTCAGCCGGATGAACAATGGATTTTAAAGCTATCCAAACGCTTACTGCCAATGATATGGCAAAAGTGAATGAAACAATTCAAGCCCAACTTAATTCTGACGTAAGTTTAATCAACCAGCTTGGTTTTTATATCGTTAGCGGTGGTGGCAAACGCCTACGCCCTTTGCTTGCTCTTTTATCAGCTCGTGCACTTGGTTACCAAGGTGAAGCTCACATCACCTCAGCCGCTTTTATTGAGTTTATCCACACAGCAACACTGCTTCATGACGATGTTGTCGACGAATCAGACATGCGACGTGGCAAAGCTACAGCGAATGCGGCTTTTGGTAATGCAGCTAGCGTTTTGGTTGGTGATTTTATTTACACCCGCTCATTCCAGATGATGACGACGCTTGGATCTTTAAGGATCCTTGAGCTAATGAGCGAATCAGTAAATGTGATTGCCGAGGGTGAAGTTCAACAATTGATGAACTGTAACAACCCAGACACCACAGAAGAAAGCTACATGCAGGTGATCTATTCAAAGACCGCTCGTTTGTTTGAAGCCGCAACCCAAATCGGCGCAATTCTTACAGAGTCTACACCTGAGATCGAAACGGCGATGCAAAACTACGGTAAGTACCTAGGAACAGCATTCCAGCTTATTGATGATGTGATGGACTACACCGCTGATGGTAAAGAGATGGGTAAAAATGTTGGTGATGACCTAGCAGAAGGCAAACCGACGTTACCGTTGCTTTACGCAATGCGCAATGGTTCCCCAGACCAAGCAAGCATGATTCGTGAAGCGATTGAAAAAGCTAATGGTATGGAACGTCTCGACGACATTATGTCTGTCATGAAAGAGACTGGCTCGTTAGAGTACACGACCAATAAAGCCTACGAAGAAGCTGATAAAGCCATTGCTGAGCTTTCTATTCTTCCTAATTCAGAATATAAGCAAGCTTTAACTACGCTAGCTCACCTTGCAGTAAAACGTAGCAAGTAAATAGAGGCTAAGCAGTAAGTAGACAGCTATACAAAAAAAAGAGCCTGTTGGCTCTTTTTTTGATCCTGCTAGATAATACACTGGGTCTCAATAACGACTCGATTCTAACGATAGAGGTAGTTGCGCTTCGATCTCTTCAAGTTCTTCCAACGGAACTGCATATTGCTTATGACTATTGTAAGACTCAAACAACACGAACTGCTCTTGCTCATCGATAACCAATATCTTGCCCAAGCGACCTAGATAGTTAACATTCATCCCTTTTTGTACTCTAGTCATCGTTCAATACCCTAATTCTTCGTGGTTAGAAAAAGATTACGAGTGGATTGAATACAAGGATCAAAAAAGCCGATCGCAATGATCTAATGCCGTTCGGATAAGCATTATTGCTTGAACCTGAACGGATATTTGGCTGGGA
>NZ_JBGOOU010000041.1:0-36938 GCF_041439815.1 Vibrio sp. 1F279
ATTTAGGTTCTGGCGCCGAGAGGTGTGAGAGTTCAAGTCTCTCCGACCGCACCATTATTGAATAGAACCCAGCTTTTTAGCTGGGTTTTGTTTTATCTGGAATATGTAAATCTGCAAGCCAAGTCACCAAGTATTCTCTCCTATAACCTCACTTTTACTACAATTTTATTAGACAATGTCTGCTCCATTTTCTAACTGAGTATGACTGCCTATGAAAACCCTCCCTTTAACGATCGGTTGCTACACAGATTCTCCAAGTAATAGCCAAGGTGTATATCAAACTCAGTTAGATCTAGAAACGGGAACGCTGTTGCCTTTAGAGCTTATAGCGGCCTGCACTAACCCCTCGTTTATTACCACGACAAAGTTGGGGGTCTACACAGCTTCTGAAGTTGACCAAAAGATGCAACCACAACTGATTCATATACCGAATTCTGATTCAAAAATAGCGTCAAATACTGGGCCAATATCAGGAGATCACCCTTGTCATATCACGATAGATCCCCACAATAAGTTTGCTATTACATCGCAATATTCATCAGGGACATTCGATATCTTTAGTTTAAGTATCAATGGCAATATCGATAAACGGCTCAAAACACTCAAAATGGTTGGTTCTGGACCTAATGCAGAAAGACAAACGGGCCCACATGCACATCAAAGCCTTTTCCTAAAGAACTCTCCGCAGTTTGTGACCGTCGATCTCGGAACCGATCGAATCAACTTCTATTGCTTTGACGAAGAGCAAGAAGAGTTCCTTGATGAACCAATGCAATCTATCAAAGTGCGTGCAGGGAATGGACCTCGTCATCTAACCTTTAACCAAGCTGAAGATAGAGCTTATGTGGTATGTGAGCTCTCTGAAACGATATTGATTTTGGAAAAGTCTTTAGGAGTGTGGAATATTGTGGAAGAAGTTGATGTACTTCCTAATATGGAAAAAGGAGAAGCAGCGGCTGCAATTAAGCTATCGCCAGATGAGCAATTTCTTTATGTGTCTTGCCGACATCAATCCAGAATCAGTTGTTTTAAAATAGACTCCGTCACTCAAAAGCTCATTTTTATGGATAGTTACGATGTTGAAGGTAAGTTCCCTCGCGACTTTCATATCACTAATGACGGCCAATGGCTTATCTCCGCAAACCAGCATTCCAACAACCTCACGTCATTCAAACGAGATATTGAAGATGGCTCCCTCACCTATACTGGATGCTCTTTAGCCATTGATGCACCTGTGTGTGTAACGCAATAGTATTAAGAATTAAGAATTAAGCACTAAGCACTAAGCACTAAGCACTAAGCACTAAGCACTAAGCACTATCATGAAATCAAAAAAGGAGAGCCTCAGCTCTCCTTCTTTTATAACTAGATAATTTGGACTAACCAATCACAACCCTAAAGCGTATTTAAGCACCTGTGATTTAATCGGCCCTGAGTTTTCTGCTAGCTTTAGTGCTGCATTTCGCACAAGCTTAAGTGGGCCAATGTCATTGCTAAACGTTTTGTAGAAAAAGTCCATGCCACTTTGCATCATTAGATTGTCACCTCTTCTGATCACTTCATAGCGTCTCGCCACAGATTGATTCAATTCACCTTTCTCTTGGGTGATATCCAATAGTGCTGCCACATCTTTAAAACCCAAGTTAACACCCTGCCCTGCTAGAGGGTTAATCGTATGTGCAGAGTCCCCGACTAAAATACAGCTATTCTTTGAGTATGATTGAGCATGACGTCGTGTCAGAGGAAAAGAACCCGAGTTCAAAACTTTGATATCACCTAACTCTTTAGGAAAGTGAGTAAGTACTTCATTACGTAGTTTTTCAGGGGGCATTGCTGACAGTTGCTTAATACGCAGTGGAGAATCATACCAAACTAACGAGCCCTGCCCGACTTCTTGATCGTCAGAGACTAGAGAACACAAAGGCAAAAATGAACGAGGGCCACTTGGTAAAAATTGCTGCCAAGTAATATCTTGCTGAGGCTGTTCTGTTTCTACGTTGATAAGCATGCAGTGCTGTCGGTAATCCCAAGCCGTAATACCAATCCCTGCTTGCTGACGGACGGCTGAATTTGCGCCATCAGCGCCAACCACCCACTTCGCTGACAACTGAGTACCCGACTGAAGCTTGACTATATTGGTTTCACCAAACTCAATCTCATCGAGCTTTTCTGGACATAACAGTTCGAGATTGTTGTAGGCATCAAACTGAGCCCATAAACCCAATTGGATTAATCGATTCTCAACGATGTAACCTAAACGAGGTAAATCAAGAGATGCAGCATCAAACCGAGTACGACACTCTGGGTTTTCCCAAGTTTCCAATCGCTTGTAAGAACAGACGCGCATCGCTGCAATACTTTGCCATGCACCAAGATCTTCAAGCAAATCGACCGATGCTTGAGAAATCGCTGACACACGAATGTCCATCGCTTGCGACTCATCAAAAGCTTGTGGGGCAAAACCTTCGATCACCGCAACACTCAGACCTTGCTTTGCAAAACCGATTGCTGTTGCTGCACCAACCATGCCGCCACCGACGACTACAATATCGTAACTGTTCATATTTTGTACTTATCAGTTTGATTCTTTGACTGTTTTTGATTGTACTTTTTCATAACGAACTTGTAACCAAAAACCTTATTCGAAAGAAGGGTTATCCCTTATGGCATATGGCGTTAACGATAATAAAAACCACTACATAAGAGATTTGTTCAGACTACTAGTCAGTCGGTTTTGAAACCAGTACAATACGCCGCTTGCCGCTAGAGCCTGTCATAAAATTGAATACCGAATTATGACGAACGGAGCTAGCGGATGAATAATGGGCGATTTGCTCCCTTAAATTAAACTAACGATCGAGCGAACATATAATGAGTAAGAAACTGCTAATTAAAACTTGGGGCTGTCAGATGAATGAATATGATTCATCAAAAATGGCCGACCTGCTTAACGCTGCAAATGGCTATGAGCTAACTGAAGTACCTGAGGAAGCAGACGTACTACTATTGAATACTTGTTCTATCCGCGAAAAAGCGCAAGAAAAAGTATTCCACCAGCTTGGTCGTTGGAAAACGCTTAAAGATAAAAAAGAAGGTGTGGTGATCGGTGTGGGTGGCTGTGTAGCGACTCAAGAAGGTGATCACATTCGTCAACGTGCACCTTACGTAGACGTTATCTTTGGCCCACAAACATTACACCGTTTACCAGAGATGATTAAGTCATCACTATCTAACGAAAAGCCAGTAATGGACATCTCTTTCCCAGAGATCGAAAAGTTCGATAACCTGCCAGAGCCAAAAGCAGACGGCGCAACAGCCTACGTTTCTATCATGGAAGGTTGTTCTAAGTACTGTACTTACTGCGTTGTTCCATATACTCGTGGCGAAGAAGTTAGTCGTCCAATGGATGATGTGCTATTCGAAGTTGCACAACTTGCAGAGCAAGGCGTACGTGAAGTAAACCTGCTAGGCCAAAACGTAAACGCATTCCGAGGCCCTACTCACGAAGGTGACATCTGCACATTTGCAGAGCTCCTTCGCCTAGTTGCATCTATTGATGGTATCGACCGTATTCGTTTCACAACAAGCCACCCGCTTGAGTTTGGTGACGACATCATTGAAGTTTACAAAGATACCCCTGAACTAGTGAGCTTCCTTCACCTACCAGTACAAAGTGGTAGTGACCGTATTCTTACGATGATGAAGCGTCCACATACGGCTATCGAGTACAAATCTATTATCCGTAAACTGCGTAAAGCTCGTCCTGACATTCAAATCAGCTCTGACTTTATTGTTGGTTTCCCTGGTGAGTCTAAGCAAGACTTCCAAGATACAATGAAGCTAATTAAAGAAGTTGATTTCGATATGAGCTTCAGCTTTGTTTTCTCTCCACGTCCAGGTACGCCAGCGGCAGATTACCCATGTGATGTACCAGCACAAGAGAAAAAAGATCGTCTGTACGAACTGCAACAAACAGTAAACACACAAGCTATGCGTTTCTCTCGTCTAATGCTAGGCACAGAGCAGCGTATTCTTGTTGAAGGTCCATCAAGAAAGAATCTCATGGAACTGCGTGGCCGTACTGAAAACAGCCGTGTTGTGAACTTCGAAGGTTCTGCAGACCTAATCGGTCAGTTTGTAGATGTGAAGATCACTGAGGTTTACACTAACTCACTACGTGGTGAGCTAGTTCGCACAGAAAAAGACATGGGTCTACGCGTTGTAATGACTCCAGCAGAAATGATGGAAAAAACAAAACGTGAAGACGAGCTAGGTGTAGCGACATTTACGCCATAGGCAATACAACTGTTTGAGCACAAAGCGCAAACACAAAGCTTGAAATTACCTAACTAAGTGACCATCTTAGAAATAGGGATATCACCATCAAAAGCCCGGTCTAAATCGGGCTTTTTGCTCTTTTTTATATTTAAGAGTGAGTGGCACAAAATGAGAGGCTAATTTGAGCAATAAAATCGTTACCTTAGAGATAAACCTAGAGCCAGCAGACAACAAGCGCTTGGCAAGTTTATGCGGACCATTTGACGACAACATCAAGCATCTTGAGCGTCGTCTGGGTGTTGAGATTAATTACCGTAGCAACTTTTTCACGATTGTCGGTAAGCCTCACACTACAGCCGCCGCTTTAGACATCATCAAACACCTCTATGTTGAAACGGCTCCAGTTAAAGGCAACATAATCGATATCGAACCGGAGCAAGTGCATCTGGCGGTCACTGAGTCTGGTATTTTGGAGCAACACGTCGAGTCTGAAATCGACTACGGCAAAGAAGTGACCATTAAGACTAAAAAAGGCGTTATCAAACCTCGCACGCCAAACCAAGCACAATATCTAATGAACATGGTCACTCATGACATCACTTTTGGTATTGGACCTGCTGGTACTGGTAAAACGTACTTAGCTGTTGCGGCTGCGGTTGATGCACTTGAACGTCAAGAAGTTCGTCGAATCCTACTGACTCGTCCTGCTGTTGAAGCTGGTGAGAAGCTTGGTTTCCTACCGGGTGATTTAAGCCAAAAAGTAGACCCCTATTTGCGTCCGCTTTACGATGCACTGTTTGAAATGCTTGGCTTTGAGCGAGTTGAGAAGCTGATTGAACGTAACGTGATTGAAGTTGCTCCACTGGCTTACATGCGTGGTCGTACATTGAATGATGCGTTTATCATTCTTGATGAGAGCCAAAACACCACGGTAGAGCAGATGAAAATGTTCTTAACCCGTATCGGTTTTAACTCTCGCGCTGTGATCACAGGTGATATTACACAAATCGATTTACCTCGTGGTGCAAAATCAGGCCTACGTCATGCAACTGAAGTGCTCAGTGAAGTGGATGATATTAGCTTTAACTTCTTCATGTCTGAAGACGTCGTTCGTCACCCTGTGGTTGCTCGTATCGTTAATGCGTACGAGAAGTGGGAAGCCAAAGACCAAAAAGAGCGTAAAGAGTTTGAGGCTCGCAAACGAGAAGAACGAGAAGCCAAACTTCTTGAGGCTCAGCAAGCTGTTACGACACAATTAGCAACACAAAATAGTTCTGTCATTGCAGAGCAAGGTGATAAATAGATGTCTATTGAACTAGACCTGCAATTAGCAGTCGAAAATGAGCAAGGTCTTCCAACTGAGCAAGATATTCAACTTTGGTTAGACAAGACAATTCCTCAGTTTCAAGAAAACGCCGAGTTGACGGTTCGTATTGTTGATACACAAGAAAGCCACCAGCTCAATCATGACTATCGTGGAAAAGATAAGCCAACTAACGTGCTGTCTTTCCCATTTGAAGCACCACCAGGAGTGGAATTAGATCTACTGGGTGACCTCATTATTTGCCGCCAAGTTGTCGAAAAAGAAGCAGAAGAGCAAAGTAAGCCTCTGCTAGCACACTGGGCTCATATGGTTGTACATGGCAGTCTGCATCTGCTAGGTTATGATCATATCGAAGATGATGAAGCTGAAGAGATGGAGTCACTCGAAACAGAAATCATGCAAACTATGGGGTTTGAAGACCCGTATATTCTAGAAAAGTAAATCGATTCTAGTAAAGTAGGTTGCAGAGAAACAATAACTCATCGAACCTGTGATTTTCGCAGGAATCTGAGTTGTAACGTGTGCTATCACACTTCTGATAGCGTTATTTTTTGAGAAATCATGAACGAAGGTAACCCCCCCACTTCTGAGGGAAGTAAAAAATCTGAAGGTCCGAGTAGAAAGTCCTTCTTTGAACGCCTAGGCCAACTATTTCAAGGTGAAGTAAAAGATCGCCAAGAGCTCGTAGATGTAATCCGCGACTCAGAAATTAATGACCTCATTGACCACGACACGCGCGACATGCTCGAGGGTGTAATGGAAATTTCAGAGATGCGAGTACGCGATATCATGCTGCCTCGCTCTCAAATGGTTACAGTTGAACGCACCGATGATTTAGATACATTGATTGCGCTTATTACTGATGCTCAACACTCTCGCTACCCAGTGATCAGTGAAGACAAAGACCATGTTGAAGGCATTCTATTAGCGAAGGACCTACTTAAGTATTTGGGTTCAGAAAGTGCCCCATTTGATATCGAACAAGTGATTCGCCCTGTCGTGGTTGTTCCTGAAAGTAAGCGTGTTGATCGCCTACTCAAAGAGTTCCAAGAAGAGCGCTACCACATGTCTATCGTTGTCGATGAGTTTGGTGGAGTTTCTGGCCTGGTAACCATTGAAGATATCCTCGAAGAAATCGTTGGTGAAATTGAAGACGAGTTCGACGATGAAGAAGAGCTAGATATTCGTAAGCTGAGTAAGCATACCTTCTCTGTAAAAGCTTTAACCACTATTGAAGAGTTCAACGATACGTTTAACACTGCCTTTAGTGACGATGAAGTGGATACCGTAGGCGGCATGGTTATGACAGCACTCGGTCACCTGCCGGTTCGTGGCGAAATTGTAGAGATTGAAAACTACCATTTCAAAATAACATCAGCAGATAACCGTCGTGTGATTCAGCTACAGGTAACCATTCCTGACGAACAGCCTCTTCCTACTATCGAAGAATAACAACTTCTCTCTAAAGAGATGACAGAAATTAGATGACTAAGACCTTTATTCATCGCCTATTACGGCCGCTTGCGGCCGTTTTTGTTGGCGCTATAACCACCCTTTCATTCGCTCCATACTCTATATGGCCTCTTGCTATTCTCAGCCCAGCTTTGTTGCTGTTACTGATCCACAACCGCTCTCCTAAGAGTGCGCTTTGGGTTGGCTACGCATGGGGTTTAGGTCAATTCACGACAGGTATCAGCTGGGTATACGTCAGCATTGATGGTTTTGGCGGCATGCCACTGGCTGCCAACCTATTTTTGATGGCATTGCTTGTTGGCTACCTAGCCGTTTATTCGGGTCTATTTACCTGGAGTTTGAACAAGTTCTTCCCTGCTAATAACCTAAGCCGCTTTTTCCTTGCAGCTCCTGCATTGTGGTTAATCAGTGATTGGCTACGTGGCTGGGTAATGACGGGCTTCCCTTGGCTTTGGTTAGGCTACAGCCAAATCGATTCGCCACTAGGTTCATTTGCACCGATTGGCGGCGTCGAGTTAGTAACTCTAGCGATCATTGTTTCAGCCTCTGCATTCGCTTATGCGATTGTTAACCGGGCCTGGAGTATCGCTATCATTCCTGCCGTCGTATTTAGCACCGGTTTTGGTATTCGCAACATCGATTGGGTCACGCCGAACCCTGAAAAAACTACGTCAGTCGTCTTAATACAAGGCAACGTCGATCAAGACAGTAAATGGCTGCCGAGTCATCGCTGGCCAACCATGATGAAGTACACCGACCTAAGCAGAGAAAACTGGGACGCCGATATCATCATCTGGCCTGAAGCGGCTATTCCTGCATTTGAGGTAGAGATTCCATCTTTCCTACGAAACTTAGACAGTGCAGCCAAGATGAACAACAGCTCGATCATCACTGGCGTGCTGAATCAATCTGAAGATAAGAAGTACTACAACAGTGTTCTTTCACTTGGTGTGAATCCATATGGTGAGTACAGCTACGATCCAGACGAGCGCTATCATAAACACCATTTGTTACCGTTTGGTGAGTTTGTTCCGTTTGAAGATATCTTGCGCCCATTAGCACCGTTCTTTAACTTGCCAATGTCATCATTTAGCCGTGGCGACTTTGTTCAACCAAACATCGTAGCAAATGGTCGTCATCTAGCGCCTGCGTTGTGTTATGAGATCATATTTAATGATCAAGTTAGACAAAACGTAACAGATGAAACTGACTTTATTCTAACGCTCTCTAACGATGCGTGGTTTGGTCGTTCGATTGGGCCATTGCAACATATGGAAATTGCACAGATGCGTGCTCTAGAGCTTGGTAAGCCGCTTATTCGCTCTACCAACAATGGTGTGACGGCTGTTACCGATTATAAAGGCAACATCATCAAACAAGTGCCTCAGTTTGAAACGGCCGTATTAAAAGCTGAACTCATTTCAACGGATGGTCAAACGCCTTATCACACAGTTGGTACTTGGCCACTGTACATCTGGGCGTTGCTCAGTTTGGTGATGGGTTGGGTAATTAGAAAGCCAAAGAGCTAGATTCGAAGAAAAGTGATTAGAGGGTTGACTGATTGAGTCAACCCTTTTTTATTGCCGCAGTTTGAAGTTAATTACATGTTTACGGTTTAAGGGCTTTACGACTAAACCCTTTAGAACCACATTTAATGCATGGAATGATATTGGTTGGGTGGTTATATTCGGTTTGATGACCACACTCGTCACATACCAAAGTACCTAACCCAATGACTTCACCCGCTTGATATAGGCCCTGATGCTCTAAATCTTGGAACAGTTCAACCCATTCCACCTTAGTTCGATCAGTGATGTCCAACAGGCCTTGCCAAATAGAGTCTGCAATCATCAAATAAAACGGACCACTTTTGCTCTCTTCATAGCTTTCGGAAAACTCTTTTAAATCCGATTTTACGTAAGCGGAAATCAACGACAGCTCGTCTTTGGTCATGTCATTGGCTGCTTTCGCAAATTTACCTGACGTTTCGATTTTGTTGTTGAGCTCTTCAGGACTATGCTTCAGCGTTTCGATGACCTCTTCAACCACTTCTTCATAGAGTGCTTTTTTCTTCGGCATAACAACCTCCTTAAGATAACCAACTTTTACGCGGGCAAACGGGTGCGTCACAATGCACTCCCGCTCACAAACAAATGCAATTCATACTCTTAAGTATAGTTGCCCTGCGAAATTCAGTGAAAATTACGCCATCTACTAGGCAGCAACTGCAAGTATGAAGGGTATAACTATTGTTGTACTAGGCTCCTTTAGGTATTCTATGACGATCTGTAAGATTCTGTTCTAACCGAACTCACAAATTCCAAGATAACCGGATACCATCGATGCAAGAACAATATAACCCGCAAGAGATTGAACAAAAGGTTCAACAACACTGGGATGACAGCGAGACTTTCGTTGTAAGTGAAGACCCAAATAAAGAAAAATTCTACTGTCTTTCTATGTTCCCGTACCCAAGTGGCCGACTGCACATGGGTCACGTGCGTAACTACACCATCGGTGATGTGGTATCTCGTTTCCAACGTCTACAAGGCAAAAACGTAATGCAGCCAATCGGTTGGGATGCATTCGGCCTACCAGCAGAAAACGCAGCTGTAAAAAACAACACAGCGCCTGCTCCGTGGACTTACGAAAACATCGAATACATGAAAAACCAGCTTAAACTTTTAGGCTTTGGTTACGACTGGAAACGTGAATTCGCAACATGTACACCTGAGTACTACCGTTGGGAACAAGAGTTCTTCACTAAACTTTACGAACAAGGCCTAGTTTACAAGAAGACTTCTTCTGTTAACTGGTGTCCAAACGACCAAACTGTACTTGCAAACGAGCAAGTAGAAGACGGTTGCTGCTGGCGTTGTGATACTCCGGTAGAACAAAAGAAGATTCCACAGTGGTTCATTAAGATCACTGAGTACGCTCAAGAGCTGCTAGACGATCTAGACAACCTTGAAGGTTGGCCTGAAATGGTTAAGACCATGCAGCGCAACTGGATCGGTCGCTCTGAAGGTGTTGAGCTATCTTTCGCTGTTAACGGTGAAGAAGCGCCACTAGAAGTTTATACAACTCGTCCAGACACACTAATGGGTGTTTCTTATGTTGGTATCGCTGCGGGTCACCCTCTGGCAGATAAAGCATCACAGAACAACCCTGAGCTTGCAGCATTCGTTGAAGAATGTCGCAACACCAAAGTGGCTGAAGCTGAACTAGCAACGATGGAAAAGAAAGGTATGGATACTGGCCTAACGGCGATCCACCCTCTTAACGGTCGTGTTGTTCCTGTTTACGTAGCTAACTTCGTTCTTATGGATTACGGCACAGGTGCTGTAATGGCGGTTCCTGCTCACGATCAACGTGACTATGAATTCGCAACTAAGTACGGCATCGATATCATTCCAGTAATCAAGCCAGAAGACGGCTCTGAACTAGATGTGTCTGAAGCGGCTTACACTGAAAAAGGTGTACTGTTCGATTCTGGTGAATTCGATGATCTTGCATTCCAAGAAGCATTCGATGCAATCGCTGCGAAGCTTGAAGCTGAAGGCAAAGGTAAGAAAACAGTAAACTTCCGTCTACGTGACTGGGGTGTGTCTCGTCAGCGTTACTGGGGGGCTCCAATCCCAATGGTAACCACTGAAGACGGTGAAGTTCATCCAGTACCAGCAGACCAACTGCCAGTAATTCTTCCAGAAGACGTGGTAATGGATGGTGTTACTAGCCCAATCAAAGCTGACAAATCTTGGGCTGAAACAACATTCAATGGCGAACCTGCGCTACGTGAAACTGATACGTTCGATACGTTCATGGAATCTTCATGGTACTACGCACGTTACTGTTCACCACAAGCTGACGACATTCTAGATCCAGAGAAAGCAAACTACTGGTTGCCAGTTGACCAATACGTTGGTGGTATCGAGCACGCATGTATGCACCTGCTTTACTCTCGTTTCTTCCACAAGCTTCTTCGTGATGCGGGTTATGTAACGTCTGATGAACCGTTCAAGCAACTCCTATGTCAAGGCATGGTTCTCGCTGACGCGTTCTACCACACGAACGAGAAAGGCACGAAAGAATGGATTGCTCCAACTGACGTGACTATCGACCGTGACGCAAAAGGTCGCATTGAAAAAGCAGTCGACAACCAAGGCCGCGACGTTGAACACTCAGGCATGATCAAAATGTCTAAGTCTAAGAACAACGGTATCGACCCACAAGAGATGGTAGACAAGTACGGCGCTGATACAGTACGTCTATTCATGATGTTTGCATCGCCTGCAGACATGACACTTGAGTGGCAAGAGTCTGGCGTTGAAGGGGCAAACCGCTTCCTTAAGCGTGTTTGGAAACTGGTTCACGCTCACTCTGCTAAGGGTGCAGCTGAAGCTGTTGACGCTTCTGCGCTATCTGGTGACCAGAAAGCACTTCGCCGTGATATCCACAAGACTATCGCGAAAGTAACGGACGATATCGGCCGTCGCCAAACGTTCAACACAGCAATCGCTGCGATCATGGAACTGATGAATAAGCTCGCGAAAGCACCTCAAGAATCTGTACAAGATCGTGCAATCCTTGATGAAGCGCTAAAAGCAGTTGTACGTATGCTTTACCCTATGACGCCACACATCTCTTACGAAATGTGGATTGCGCTTGGTGAATCAAACGTAGACTCAGCAACATGGCCAACGTTTGACGAGAAAGCGCTAGTTGAAGACGAAAAGACTATCGTTGTCATGATCAACGGTAAGCTACGAGCAAAACTAACGGTTGCTGCTGACGCGACAGAAGAGCAAGTTCGTGAACTTGGTCTAAACGATGAGAACGCTAAGAAGTTCCTAGATGGCTTAACTATCCGTAAAGTTATCTTCGTACCTGGTAAGCTTCTAAACATCGTTGCTAACTAATTTCGTTAGCACAGTGCAATTACTGAAGAATTAACGAACTTAATTCATCAAAAGCAGTCTGTAGACAGGGTAACTAATAACCCTGTCTACTTATTTAAACGCTTTAGACTTGAGCCTAACAACTCAAGCGAACTAAAGCCTTTTAATAAGTATTCTACCTTCATGAGAGCCATCAAATAATGCGCCTGAATTCACTATCTTCATTGAAAGTTACTATTGTTGTTCTAACCGTTAGCCTACTGAGCGCCTGTGGTTTTCACCTGCGCGGTGATTACTCTGTGCCAGAAGAGCTCAACAAGATCTCTGTGACCAGTTACGACCAATACAGTACGTTTACACGCATGATGAGAGGCCAGTTGCGTATGAATGATGTGGAAATCGTGCCACCTGCTGAGAACACACCTAACCTTCACATCATTAGCGAAGGCGTCGGTGAGCGTACCCTGTCTCTTTACCAAAACACTCTAGCGGCAGAAAAAGAACTGACGCTCAATGCTTCATATCGTGTGACGATACCAGAGCTAGGCGACAAAACCTTCTCAACTAGCGTAACTCGAAGCTATTTAGATAACCCACTAACAGCGCTCGCAAAATCGGTTGAACGTGACATGATTGAAGATGAGATGCGCAAGTTGGCAACAAGCCAAATCCTTCGTCAAATGGCTCGATTGAAAGCAAATATTGCAGCCGACAGTATGGATCTACAAGCTCTAGAGAACGTTCAAGTGAAAGAGCTTGAGAAACAATACAACATCAAGAACATCGAAATTGACGACGTTGAGATCGACGCAAGTGCATCTCCTGATGCTGAGCCTAGCGTAACTGTCGATCAATAGGTTTATTTAATGCGTATTTTTGCTGATCGTTTATCTGAGCAACTTGCTAAACAGTTAAGTAACGTTTACCTAATTTTTGGTAACGAACCTTTACTGCTGCAGGAAAGCCGAGAAGCGATTCAAAAAACAGCCAAAGAGCAAGGCTTCGAAGAACGCCACCGCTTTGCTATTGATAGCAGTCTGGACTGGAATCAAGTCTACGACTGCACTCAAGCATTGAGCCTATTCTCTAGCCGTCAGCTCATCGAACTTGAATTGCCAGAGTCCGGGGTCAATGCGGCGATTGCAAAAGAATTACTCGCAATCTCTGAGCATATACACAACGATATTCTATTGATCTTGATTGGCACTAAGCTAACTAAGGCTCAAGAGAGTGCTAAGTGGTTTAAAGCACTCTCGAATCAAGGCCACTGGATCAGCTGCCTAACTCCTGATGTCAGCCGCTTACCTCAGTTTGTCCAAACACGCTGTCGTCAGATCGGCTTATCTCCGGATCCTGAAGCGATACAAATGTTGGCGCAATGGCATGAGGGTAATCTATTTGCGCTCACCCAAAGCCTAGAAAAACTGGCTCTCCAATACCCAGATGGAAAGCTCACATTAGTACGTTTAGAAGAATCGCTGAGTCGACACAACCACTTTACGCCATTCCACTGGAGTGATGCGTTATTAGCAGGCAAAGGCAATCGTGCACAGCGAATCCTGCGTCAGTTAGAAGCCGAAGGTGTCGAACCCGTTATCTTATTGCGCAGCATACAACGTGAGCTTGCTCTGCTATTACAAATGCAGCAACAAATGAAGCAAATGCCAATCGCGCAGGTATTTGAAAAGCACCGTATCTGGCAATCAAAAAAACCTCTTTATAACTCTGCGCTAACAAGAGTTTCGATATCTCAATTACACTCCCTGTTTGCGCTACTCACTCAAGTAGAATTGATGATAAAAACGCAATATGAACAGTCGCCTTGGCCACTAATTCATCAGTTAAGCGTAGAGTTTTGTATCCCTTCAGCTTCAATCCCATTTCACGCATAAAAGCGTGGTATATTCTAGGGTCAACAGACCCTAAAAAGCTAAACTCAGATTAAAGGAACACCCCGTGTTACGTGAAGAACTAAAAGATTTTCTTGCAGACAAAGCCGACGACATGAAAGCAGAATCGATTGTGACTATCGATGTAGAAGGCAAATCAAGTGTTACTGACTACATGATTGTTTGTACTGGTACATCTAAGCGCCATGTTGCCTCTATTGCACAGCACGTTGCTGATGAAGTGCGCAAGGCTGGCATGAATCCCCTTGGCATGGACGGCCAAAAAGAAGGTGAATGGGTTGTTCTAGACATGGGCACAAGCATGCTTCACGTTATGCAAGAAGAGCATCGTGAACTGTACCAACTAGAAAAACTTTGGGGCTAAGCTTTGAAGATCCAGTTAATCGCAGTTGGTACAAAAATGCCAAAGTGGGTTGAAGAAGGCTTTAAAGAATATAAACGCCGCTTCCCTCATGATATGCCATTAGAACTCATTGAAATCACGGCGGGAAAACGCGGTAAAAATGCCGATATTGCACGTATTCTTCAAAAAGAAGGCGAAGCGATGTTAGCTGCAGTTCCAAAAGGTAACCGCATTGTTACACTCGATATCCCAGGTAAAAAGTGGGATACGCCTCAACTGGCAGAGCAATTGGAAAGTTGGAAGCTGGATGGCCGTGACGTTTCTATCCTTATTGGCGGGCCTGAAGGATTAGCACCAGCATGTAAAGCGGCAGCAGACCAAAGCTGGTCTCTGTCAGCACTTACTCTCCCTCACCCATTAGTACGCGTTATCATGGCTGAAAGCTTGTATCGAGCTTGGAGCGTCACTGCTAACCACCCTTATCATCGAGAATAAGCGTTAATGTTACGTAAACGTAGCCAAATTCGTGATTACAAAGCAGAAGCACGACTATTTACTAGTCGTGCTTTTGTTGCGTTTGCGGGGATTATAGTGATGATGAGCTTACTGGTTGTGAACCTTTATAACATCCAAGTTAATCAATATCAGGACTATAAAACCCGCTCCAACGACAATCGCATCAAGGTTGTTCCAATAGCACCTAACCGTGGTTTAATTTACGACCGCAACGGTGTACTTCTTGCAGAAAACCGGCCTGTTTTTAATCTGGAGATCACCCCAGAAAAAGTCAAGAACATGGAAGATACGCTTGTTCGTTTACAAGCGTTAATTGACATACCACCGGAGCGTATCGAACGTTTTAATCGTGATCGTCGTAATTCACGTCGCTTCAAATCAGTACCTATTCTAAATCAGCTCACCGAAGAACAAGTGGCGGTCTTTTCTGTAAATCAACATAAGTTCCCAGGCGTTGAAGTGACAGGTACGCTAAAACGTTTCTACCCTTATGGTGATGTGTTAACTCACGTAATTGGCTACGTATCGCGCATTAATGACCGTGATATGCAGCGCTTGGTTCGTGAAGAGAAAGACGCCAATTACCAAGCTACCCGCGATATCGGTAAACTCGGCATTGAGCGCTATTACGAAGATATGCTACACGGCACCGCTGGCTATCAAGAAGTCGAAGTAAACAGTCGTGGACGAGTGATCCGCACTCTTAAATTTGTGCCTTCGGCTCCGGGCAAAGATATCGTGCTCAACTTGGATATCAAACTGCAGCTATACGTACATAAGTTACTTGATGGCCGCCGTGGTTCAGCCGTGGTTCTCGACCCGAAAGACAATGGCGTATTAGCCATGGTTTCCAGCCCAAGCTACGACCCAAATGCCTTTGTGCATGGTATTTCCTCGAAAGGTTATAATGCCCTGCTTCAAGACAAAGACCGACCTTTAGTTAACCGCGCAACGCTAGGAATTTATCCGCCGGCATCGACGATCAAACCCTTCATTGCAGTAGCAGCTCTGCAAGAAGGCGTAATTACTCCGAACACTACACGTAACGATCCTGGTTATTGGAAGATACCCAATTCGAAAACGAAACCATTTCGAGACTGGTTGCGCTGGGGACACGGTGTCGTTGACATAGAGAAAGCCATTGAAGAATCAGTTGATACCTTCTTCTACCAAATTTCATTTGACTTAGGCATCGATCGCTTATCTAAATGGATGATGTTATTCGGTTTTGGTGATTACACTGGCATCGACATTTACGAAGAAAGCAAAGCGAATATGCCCACTCGCGAATGGAAAATGGCCAGACACCGTGTACCTTGGTATCAAGGTGACACCATCCCTGTCGGTATTGGCCAGGGCTACTGGACAGCAACACCAATGCAGATTGCAAAAGCGACTTCAGTATTGGTCAATGAAGGAGAGGTAACCGCTCCCCATTTACTACGCGCGACAATTGAGAACGGTCAACCGTTCGATGAACAAACGATATCTGAAATCGAAACGTACCCTCCGGTAACTGGTGTTAAGCAGAGATACTGGGATATCGCGCAAGAAGGCATGAGATTGGTAAACCACGGAAAGAAAGGCACAGCAAGACGCTCATTCCAAAAAATGTCTTATCAAACTGCTGGTAAATCAGGTACTGCACAAGTATTCGGTCTAAAAGAAGATGAAGAATACAACGCAGATGAAATCGCAGAACATTTACGCGATCATGCCCTCTTCACCGGTTATGCGCCTTTTGAAGATCCTGAAGCGGTCGTAACTATCGTTTTGGAGAATGCCGGTGGTGGTTCATCAAATGGTGGCCCAGTTGTAAGAAGAATTTTAGACCATATTATTCTTGCAGAAGATTATGAAAGTGAGCCAATAAAATAATGAAACTTGATCCTTCAACTGGACGAAATAGAGCCCTATTTGAACGGCTGCATATCGACCTGCCGCTATTGCTTGGCATTCTGGTTTTAATGGGCTTTGCCCTATTGATTATGTACAGCGCAAGCGGACAGAGCCTTGCGATGATGGATCGCCAAGCGATGCGTATGGTGCTGTCTTTAGGTGTGATGATCTTTTTAGCGCAAATCTCGCCTCGTACTTATGAGACCTTGGCTCCACTACTGTTTGCGGGCGGCGTTATTCTACTACTCGGAGTGTTGTTCTTTGGCGAGGCCTCTAAAGGTGCACAGCGCTGGTTAAACTTCGGCTTTATTCGATTCCAACCCTCTGAACTATTGAAGCTTGCAGTACCTTTGATGCTAGCTCGATTTATTGGTAAGCGCTCACTGCCACCCACTTTCCAAACCTTGGCTATCTCATTAGTGATGGTGTTTGTACCTACAATCCTTATCGCTAAACAGCCAGATTTAGGCACATCGATACTCATCGCAGCATCCGGTATCTTCGTGATATTCCTGGCAGGTATTAGTTGGAAGATCATTGCCAGTGCCGCGATTGCACTGGGTGGGTTTATTCCAATCTTATGGTTCTTCTTGATGCGTGAATATCAAAAAGTTCGTGTAAGAACCCTTTTTGACCCTGAATCAGATCCATTAGGTGCAGGCTATCACATCATCCAAAGTAAGATTGCAATTGGCTCTGGTGGTATATCAGGAAAAGGTTGGCTGCAAGGTACCCAATCTCAACTAGAGTTCATTCCAGAGCGCCATACCGACTTTATTTTTGCGGTCATCGCCGAAGAGTGGGGCATGATTGGTATTTTGTTTTTGCTCGCTATCTACCTGTTCATTATTGGCCGTGGCTTAGTGCTTGCAAGCCAAGCTCAAACAGCATTTGGGCGAATGATGGGCGGCAGTATCGTACTGAGTTTCTTCGTCTATATTTTCGTAAACATTGGTATGGTAAGCGGCATTCTACCTGTGGTGGGTGTCCCTCTACCTCTGGTCAGCTATGGCGGTACCTCTATGGTTACCCTTATGGCCGGTTTCGGTATTTTAATGTCAATCCATACACACAGAAAAGCATTCTCAAAGGCGACCTAATTGATGTCTGTTAAAGTAACTCCTATAAAAACATCTTTGGTTAATGAGCTGCCAATAAAAAAACTAGTATCTATAGTGAGCCTAGCCGTTGTTATAAACGGTTGTTCTTCGACAGAACCAACAGGACGCTACGATATAGATTCAGACATTGCACCAGACGCACCGATCTCAGTAGAGCATCTCGAGGATGCTCACCCTCAGTATGAACCTTATAGTTTAGGTGGTAACACGGATTACACTTTGCGTGGCGAAGACTACAAGATCGTAAAGAAGACAGAAGGGTTTACTGAGAAAGGCAAAGCCTCTTGGTACGGTAAGAAATTTCATGGTCATTTAACGTCGAATGGCGAGATCTACGACATGTATTCGATGTCTGCGGCACACAAAACATTGCCGATTCCGAGCTATGTAAAAGTGACGAATACCGACAATGACAAAACGACGATTGTGCGCATCAATGACCGAGGCCCATTTCATGAAGGGCGAATCATTGACCTTAGTTATGCCGCGGCATACAAACTCGATGTATTGAGAACAGGCACGGCAAATATTGAGATAGAAGTCATCACTTTGGCTATGCCAACCGACGCAAATAAAAAGGCGGCTTTACCTCAATTTATTATTCAAGTAGCCACTTCCCCACATGAAGATAGAACCGAGAAGTTAGCCAAAGATCTAGGCGAAAAGTTAGCTGTAGCAACGTTCTTGCAGCCAAATGATGATAACTACCGCCTGATGCTTGGCCCATTTCATGACTATGCTCTGACTCAAGAAAAATTAGAACAAGTTAAGCTAATGGGTTACCCGTCAGCTTATATAAAAAAACACACGCTAACTCGCTAATTTATCTAACAGTTACTTCTGGTAATCAGCGCTCTGGTGTGACAGAGTGATTCTGTTAATATATGAATAGTTCACCTAATAATTGCATTCAAAATGATTAAATCTAATAAACTTGTTAAATCGATTTTTGCTACTTCAGTTGCACTTTCTGCAACGATAGCAACATCGTCATTCGCCGCTCCTATTATTGTTCCTGACGCTCCTCAAATCGCTGCTAAGGGATTTGTTCTGATGGATTACCATTCAGGCAAAGTACTCGCAGAGAAAGAGATGAACACTCAACTTTCTCCAGCAAGTTTAACCAAGATGATGACGAGCTACGTAGTCGGCCAAGAGCTAGAGCGTGGCAACATCAACCTAAACGACGATGTTGTTATCAGTGAAAATGCTTGGGCTAAAAACTTCCCTGATTCATCTAAGATGTTCATTGAAGTTGGTACAACCGTTAAAGTTGAAGAGCTGAACCGCGGTATCATTATTCAATCAGGTAACGATGCTTGTGTTGCGATGGCTGAACATATTGCTGGCTCTGAAGATGCATTTGTTGACTTAATGAACGCATGGGCGAGCTCTATCGGAATGAAAGACACGCACTTTGCTAACGTGCATGGTCTAGACAACCCTAACCTTTACTCAACGCCTTACGATATGGCGCTACTAGGTCAGGCGCTGATTCGCGACGTTCCTGATGAGTACCGCATCTACTCACAAAAGAAGTTCACTTACAACGGCATCACCCAGTACAACCGTAACGGTCTGTTATGGGATAAGAGCATGAACGTTGATGGCATTAAAACGGGCCACACAAGCAATGCAGGTTACAGCCTAGTAAGCTCAGCAACCGAAGGTAAAATGCGCCTAGTTGCTGTTGTTATGGGCACCAAAAATGCTAACGCTCGTAAAACAGAAAGCAAAAAACTGCTTAGCTACGGTTTCCGCTTCTTCGAAACAGTGGCACCACACACCGCTGGTGAAACCTTCGTAGAAGAGAAGATCTGGATGGGTAGCAAGGACACGGTTGCACTAGGTGTCGACGAAGATACGTTCGTGACTCTGCCTCGTGGCCAAGCTAAGAACCTAAAGGCAAGCTTTGTTCTTGAGAAAGAACTGGAAGCACCAATTAGCAAAGGTGATATTGTGGGTAAACTATTCTACCAAGTCGACGGTGAAGACGTTGCTGAATACCCACTACTTGCACTTGAAGATGTAGACCAAGGCAGCCTATTTAGCCGCCTGTGGGATTACCTAGTACTGCTGTTTAAAGGTTTGTTCTAAACCAGTCAACAGTTTGTTCTACGCATAATCTAAGCTTGCTGTATAGCTAACCTAATGAGTAGGTTCATGATTTGCTCATTAGCGAAACAAAAGCCGCCATGTGCGGTTTTTGTTGACCTTGAGTTCGGTGATATTTACACGTAATATTCCGCCTTATTACTCGTGTCTATTGACCGAACACGCTTTTTATCAACATTTCGCCAATTTGCGAGAGTCTAGCCTTTTGGAGCTAATCATGAACATCAATTCTGATGCAAAACTAAAAGACCTCTTAGAGTTCCCTTGTTCATTCACTTACAAAGTTATGGGCTACGCTAAGCCAGAACTTACTGAACTAGTGCTAGAAGTGATCCAGCGTCATGCTCCTGGTGACTACAGCCCAACTCTAAAACCGAGTGCGAAAGGTAACTACCACTCTGTTTCTATCAATATTACTGCTACTTCAATTGAGCAAGTAGAAACGCTATATAAAGAACTAGGCGAAATCGAAATCGTTCGTATGGTTCTGTAACTTTCGATTACGCATGAAAAACAGCGGCTTATTGCCGCTGTTTTTGTTTGAAACCCTCGCTCCCCTTCTAGAGCATTCAACTTAATTTTCAATAAATACAAAGAAAGTTGAAAAACCTTGCTGTCCGTCTGTAGTTAGAAACCTGTTTCGCGTTTATAATGCGCTCACTTTATTAATCCTTGAGGAAGTGCCGCTTTGCAAAATAAGCTAATCGTAAAAAAATTAGGTCGTCAGGATTACGAACCTGTATGGAAAGCCATGCATAAGTTCACAGACGAACGCACGGATGAAGACGTAGACCAAATTTGGTTGGTTGAACACAACCCAGTTTTCACTCAAGGACAAGCAGGTAAAGCTGAGCATGTATTAAATGCTGGTGATATCCCTGTGATACAAAGCGATCGCGGTGGCCAAGTGACGTACCACGGACCCGGTCAGTTAGTCGCTTACTTCCTGATAAACATCCGCCGCAAGAAATTCGGAGTGCGTGATTTGGTTACTCATATTGAGAACCTCGTAATCAATACTCTGAAAGCTTACAATATAGATTCAACTGCCCGACCTGACGCTCCTGGTGTTTATGTCGATGGCAAGAAAATCTGTTCACTCGGATTACGAATTCGACGCGGCTGCTCGTTCCACGGGCTAGCACTCAACGTCGATATGGACTTGTCTCCCTTCCAACGTATTAACCCATGTGGTTACCAAGGGATGGAAATGGCGCAAGTAAGCCAACTCGGTGGTCCAAGTGAACTAGAAAACGTTGAGCAACAGTTAATACAAGAGCTCGTAGAACTACTCGGCTATGACCAAGTAGACATTCAAGCCACCAGTAACATTACAGCAGAAGCATAAAATCATGAGCAAACCAATCCAAATGGAAAAAGGCGTTAAATATCGTGACGCTGACAAAATGGCATTAATTCCCGTAAAGAATATGCCTGCTGAACAGAAAGAAGTTTTACGTAAGCCTGCATGGATGAAGATTAAACTTCCTTCAGACAGCCATCGTATTCAAGAAATCAAATCTGCAATGCGCAAAAACAACCTGCACTCAGTTTGTGAAGAAGCGTCTTGCCCTAACCTAGCTGAGTGTTTTAACCACGGCACGGCAACGTTTATGATTCTTGGCGCTATCTGTACTCGTCGCTGCCCGTTCTGTGATGTTGCCCATGGTCGACCGAATGCTCCAGAAGCCGAAGAGCCGAAGAAACTGGCTAAGACGATTAAAGACATGAAACTGAAGTACGTTGTAATCACTTCAGTGGACCGCGATGACTTACGTGATGGCGGTGCTCAACACTTTGCTGATTGTAACCGTGAAATTCGCGAGCAAAACCCAAACATTCGTATCGAAACACTAGTTCCGGACTTCCGTGGTCGTATGGACGTTGCGCTTGAACTAATGAAAGACAACCCACCAGATGTTTTCAACCACAACCTAGAGACAGCGCCGCGCCTATACCGTAAAGCGCGTCCAGGTGCGAACTACAAGTGGTCTCTTGATCTGTTGAGAAAATTCAAAGAGCAGCATCCAAACATCCCAACCAAATCAGGTGTGATGATGGGCCTTGGTGAGACGAAAGAAGAGATCGTTCAAGTATTGAAAGATCTTCGTGAACATGGCGTAACAATGCTGACACTAGGCCAGTACCTAGCACCAAGCCGTCACCACTTGCCAGTTGAACGTTACGTGCCGCCTTCTGAGTTTGATGAGTTGAAAGAGATTGCTCTAGAGCTAGGCTTCACTCACGCAGCATGTGGTCCGTTTGTACGTTCTTCTTACCATGCAGACTTGCAAGCACAAGGTATGGAAATTAAGTAATCACGATTGCTTAACGAACAATAAAAAGGCGCTGAATTTTATATTCAGCGCCTTTTTTCTATCGAGCAAAACAAGCTTGTTCGATACAAAAACAACAAAGCCACTCATTAAGAGTGGCCTTGAACTGCAAGTCTAATCATCTAGATGTTAAATGGTCTACTAGCCAAATGATGCCCAGATAACCGTTGCGACTAAAATTGGGCACACAAACTTCACATACATTGGCCAAACCTTACCAAACCAACCAAGTTGAAAGTCAGGACAACCTTGCTCAAGCTCTTTCACTTTTGACGCTCGGCTCCATACCCAACCACCAAACACACAGAACATCAGTGCAGCGACTGGTTGAAGGTACTGAGTCGCAATCATCGCTACCATGCCAAACATCGCAGCAAAGTTGTAAACAATCACCACACTGAACAATGCGATTGCACCACCAATTCCCCAACTTGTTGGCGTTCGTCTGGTCTTGAAACGCTCACTAACAAGAGCGACAGGAGCTTCCAACATTGAAATCGATGAAGTCAGTGCAGCAATCGTTAGCAATAAGAAAAACACAATTGCGAAGACCTGACCCAGCATACCTAAGCTATCAAACATCAAAGGCAGAACCGTAAATACTAGGGTATCAGAGCTCAGTAATGAGCCATCTTCAGCATAGATTTGAACACCTTTTTGCATCGCAACAAACATGGCAGGCATCACGACTAAGCCCGCAATAAAAGCAACCGCGGTATCAACTAAGGTAACGTTCATTGCCATTTTTGGCAGGTTCTCTTTCTTACTTAAGTAAGAGCCATAAACCAACATCGAGCAACCACCAATAGTGAGCGAGAAGAAGCCCTGCCCCATAGCCGCTAGAATCAGTTTTCTATCCCACACTTTCTCAAAGTCTGGAACGAGGTAATGCTTTAGGCCTTCCATCGCGCCAGATTGCGTCATGATGTAAACAAACAATAAGCCAAATAACACAAATAGCGCAGGCATCAAACGAGTCGACCATTTCTCGATCCCCTGCTTAACACCGCCCTGAACAATTAAGATAGTCAGCACATAGAATGCGACGGTACCAAAAACATTGCGCTCAACACTGAAGCCTTTAAACCAATCAGCAGCAGCCTCTAGACCAATCAGGTCAGCGACAGCACCAATTAGGAAGCAGATCAACCAACCACCGACAATGCTATAAAACGCTAGCACTGCACTTGGAACACTCAACCCAATCCAACCGACAAATTCACCGACTTTCTTGCCTAATGGGTTTGTAGTCAAAGAGCGCATACTATCGACAGGATTTGCTTGGCCATGTCGACCAATAGCCATCTCAACCACCAGCATCGGGAAAGCAACCACGAAAATCATAATTAGGTAAACAAGCAGAAAAGCACCACCGCCGTTACTGGCGACTTGGGTTGGGAAACCCCAAATATTACCTAAGCCAACAGCTGCACCCGCAGCTGCTAAAATAAAACCCAAACGAGAGCTAAAGTGCTCTCTTGAAGAGGAAGATTGTTGGTCCATATTGCCCGCATCAAAAATCAGTGAACTAGTTGGGAAGTACAGTAATCAAAAGCAATGATAGGTACAACTAATAAATGAGCAATCTTCTAGTTTTTACAACAAATGCGCTATTTAGAACCATTAAATTAACAAATAACCGGTCTTATCGTTTACTTAAAAGCAGTAAAGCAAGGTTCAGGACTAGAGAGACAATTGATTGAATTGAGATGAATATTCGTCTTTTTGTTCAATTTATACGAACAAAAAGAGCACCAACTGGTGCTCTTGTTACTTATAGTTAGATTCAGATTAGATCGTGAAGACTTGATAGTCTTTTAGATTCGGAATGATTTCATGCAGCTGTTGCTCTTGTTCTGCCATCTCATCAAGAGAATCACAGAACTCATTCGCTTCCTCTTGAACTTGTTGAGAGTGTTCTTTCATGCGCTCTTCAACTTTAAGCTTTAATGCAGTCATGCTGTCAGCTAATTCAGTAAGGTTTAAGCCACCATCTTGTTTCATTTTTTCTGACATCGCATTAAAAGCGCTAGAGATAAATTCTTGGTTAAAGATCTCCTTAGCCTTCTCGAAATCTTCAGACCAACCATTGGCCATCGAATCAAAACTGTCTGCTGGTAACACTAACTCGCCATCTTTGTAGTAACGAGCTTCCAGTTCAGCAAAGTAGGTTTTCATTGACTCTTTTACATTATCAAATGATTCCGGTGAATCTAGGCTAGCAGCAATGTCATCAATAACATCATTCGCTAACGCTAAGCCATCGTTAGCCATTTGTTTCGCTCGTGGTAAGTACTCACTCATTTTTTCGCGGTATTTCTCAATCGCCGCTTGTTGGTCGGCATCTAGCTCAACCTTCTCACCATGGATATATAAGTCGTTGTTACCATCAAAAACGGCAGTATCACCATTCTCTTGATGGATTTCGACTTTCTGGTCATCGATTCGCAATTCATTTTTCAAATCAACTCGACACTGAGCAGCAAAAGTTGGCAAGCTCATAACAGAGATTACCGCTGTTAACGATGCGATTAATACATTGTTTTTCATAAACATTTTGTTTTTCATAAATACATTGTTTTTCATAACATCCTCTCATCAATCTGACAGATTACTATACCCTTGGTATATGCTTCTTTGTCAGAGAAACGTTTTATATATACGCTACTCAGTTAGTCGATAGATATTACTTCATAGCAAAACTGCTTATCTGCGACCTTAAACTCAATCTCATCACCGACTTCTTTCCCCATTAGAGCCTGACCAAAAGGTGCATTTTCCGTCACGATAGCAACTTCATTGTTATTCCACGTAACAGAAAGCCCACCGACTCTCGGCCCCATAAAAAAATGTTTATATTGATCATGCTCGTCAATGACCACAACATAGCTGCTCACTGTAATCCTCTCACTATCACGCAGCACTAAGTTACGATAACACTGAATGTCATCTTCACACTCTTGCACTCTTACAGCTTGACCGTGGGCTAGATACGAAGCTTCTAGTGCCAATGTATCGTACTTATGCTCAGGCACAGTCTCTTCATCGGTCGCAGCATCAATAGCGCGTTGAGTAGCAGATTGTGCGATACGTAATCGGGATTCAAGTTGCTCTATGATTATTTGGCGAAGCTCAGACTTATTCATACTATTGGGGTGCTTTTCTATAGGAGCTACAGAATAGAATTAGGTACAATCAGGTGCAAGACATTTGATTCATCAAGCGACGCAATCATCAATAGGCGCCCGCTTTAACATCAATACGACACTTAATAACTCAGGTAGAACATAAATGATTGAGCAGAAGCTAAAACAAGTATTCGGATTCGACTCACTGCGTAATGGGCAAAAGCAAGTCATTGATAATGTTCTATCTGGTCACTCGACTGCCGCTATATTCCCAACAGGCTCAGGCAAGTCGCTTTGCTACCAATTGCCAGCATTAGAGTTGCCGCACTTAACCTTAGTGATATCACCATTGTTAGCCTTAATGAAAGACCAGCTCAGCTTCTTACACAGTAAGGGAATAAGCGCGGCTGCAATCGAATCAAGCCAAGACAGACAAACCACACAACAGGTGATGCAATCCGTGCGTAACGGGGACACCAAAATCCTAATGATCTCTGTTGAGCGCTTGAAGAACGAACGCTTTCGTCAGTTTATCTCCCAAGTTCCCATCTCTATGCTCGTAGTTGATGAAGCACACTGTATATCAGAATGGGGACACAACTTCAGACCAGACTACCTGAAGCTTCCCCAATACCAAAAGCAGCTCAATATTCCTCAGGTTCTGCTACTGACGGCCACTGCAACGACATCGGTTATCCAAGATATGAAGTCGAAGTTTGATATCGATGAGGAGCGCGTGGTAGTTACGGGTTTCTATCGTCAAAACCTCGACCTGTCCATTCAACCTTGCGAACAATCCAACAAGCTAGAAACCTTGTGCAATGTCGTTAACCAAGCTTCTCTCGCTCCGACTATTGTTTATGTCACCCTTCAACAAACGGCAGAGATGGTGGCTCAGCAACTTCGTAACGCTGGCGTTAATGCCATGGCTTACCATGCCGGTCTTAAGCCTGAAAACCGAGATGCCATTCAATATCAATTCATGAATGATGAAGTGAGCTGTATCGTGGCAACCATTGCTTTTGGTATGGGCGTGGATAAGTCCAACATTCGCCGAGTGATTCACTTTGACTTACCAAAATCGATCGAAAACTACTCGCAAGAGATCGGCAGAGCTGGCCGAGATGGGCAAGCGTCTGAATGTATTTTACTGGCTAACAAACATGGTTTGAGCACACTCGAGAACTTCGTTTTTGGTGATACGCCAGACAACATATCAATTCAAACGGTCTTAAAAGAAATATACGAAAATCAAAACATTGCTGCTTCTGGCACAAACCAATGGGAAATCATGCTCAACCAACTATCGCGTGAGTCCAACATTCGTCAGTTACCACTAAAAACGCTATTGGTGTATCTTGAAATTGAAGGCGTGATTGAGCCTAAATACAGCTACTTTGCTGACTACAAATTTAAATTCATACGTACTAAGCAGCAGATCACCGAACAATTCCAAGGCGAACGTCGCCATTTTGTGGAAGCGATTTTCCAATGCTCTCCTCAAGCAAGAGTATGGTGCCAAGTCGACTTCGACGCACTGTGGACACACTTCCAGACTGATCGTCAGCGTGTGATTGCGGCAATCGATTATTTCAATGAACAAGGTTGGATTGAGTTGGAAAGTAAGCAGATCACAGATGTGTATGCGATCCACAACACCACTGAAGGCATGATGCAGTTATCGGAACGTCTAACTGAATTGTTTAAGGAAAAAGAGAACAGTGAGATAAACCGCCTTAACCAAATGCTGAGCTTCTTTGAGGCTGATACCTGCCTAAGCTCACGCCTAGCGAGTTACTTCGCCGATGATAAGGCACCAACAAACTGCGGTCATTGCTCTGTATGCCGTGGTGAAGTGGCAATTTTACCAACCGTCGATGTTGAACCCGTTGACGACGAGACCGTAATGACATGGACCCATGAATTCATTTCCGCAAGCCAACAATTGATCACCGACGAAGCCATTACTCGTTTTCTATGCGGAATCGCAACTCCACTTTCAACCAAGCTTAAAGCCAGCAAAATGGTTGGATACGGGAAGCTAGAGCAACAACCATTCAGTGATACGCTAGCGCGAGTAAAACAACTTCCTAGATAAGGCATCTTACGTATTGATATAGAAACTGACTAGACTACCAAGTCTAGTCGGTGCTTCTCAATACCATCTATTTTGACGCCCCTCTATTCGGATTCCCCTCTAAACTAGACAGCCTAAAAGAAACTCAACTGACGCATCTGGTCTTTGGGTTGTAGCATTACGCTTAAACCAAGCAGGCGTATTTCTCGCCCTTGCTGCCTTTTAAGTATCTCACTCAACAGTTTTTTAAAGTGCTCTCGATCGAGAGAGGCGTGTATGTGCTCAATAGTGGTTTGCTGGAAGTCGGCAAACTTGAGCTTAATGCCCTGCTTGATGATAGCTTTACTTGGGCTAGCTTTCTCTAGACGTGCTTCAAGCTCAGGAAAAAGCTTGTCTTCAATTACCTGCCAACATTCTGCGTAAGTAGAAATATTCTGAGTAAAAGTTCGCTCCACGCCTACCGATTTTCGTTCACGCTCAATAATAACTTCTCTGTCATCAATACCATGGCTGCGCTTCCAGAGTGATGCGCCTTGACGGCCAAACCGGAGCAATAGATCTCGATAGTCAGATTCCTTAATGTCCTTACAAGTAAAGAAGCCAGCTTGATGGAGCTTTTCAATACTGACCTTGCCAACGCCTGGGATTTTTTCGAGTGGCAATTCATTTATCACTGATTGTACGTCTTGTGGAGGTATTACAAACTGACCATTGGGCTTATTCAGATCCGAGGCCACCTTCGCCAAAAATTTAATCGGCGCAATACCAGCAGAAGCGGTCAGGTTAAGTTCATTCCAGATATCGCGACGAATTGATTCGGCAATCAGTGTTGCCGAGCCACGACACAGCGTCGAATCCGTGACATCAAGAAAAGCTTCATCTAAAGACAGGGGTTCAATGATGGATGTATATCGAGAAAAAATCTCGCGAATCTTTTTCGATATCTCGACGTAGACCGACATCCTCCCAGGAACAACCAACAGATTGGGACAAAGCTGCAGCGCCTTTCCCGTCGGCATTGCAGAACGAATACCAAACTTGCGAGCTTCGTAATTACAGGTACTCAAAACGCCACGCTGCTTTTCATGCCCCCCTACTGCAAGTGGTCGATTTCGGTAAGCGGGATTATCTCTCATTTCAACAGCTGCGCATGGTAACTACCAGGTAAAAAATGTAGTCTTGAGCGAATGAGTGAGTGAATAACTTTTAAAAATATATATTTAAATGAAAAAATGCACTTACATAGTTCACTTACAGAAAAATATCGAAAGTCGCAAGGTAAATACCTCATCCTCACTTACATTTTACCACTTGAGAGCCATCTGAGTGTTGGCTTGCCCTTCTTTGGGTTCCAACCCAACACTTAACCCTATCAAGCGAATTCCACGGCCATTTGCTCGTGATAATGCTTCCTTTAATAGAGCAGAGAAAAACGATTTATCAAGACTGGCTTGCTTATGTTCAACCGTTGTTTGCTGGAAGTCATCGAATTTTAGTTTAAGTCCCTGACGGGTTACTCTTTTATCATGAGCAATCTTACTGAATCGTCTCACCAATTCATCATATAGTGATTCAATAGCTTCAAGACATTCAGATTCAGTCCGAATATCTAGAGAAAATGTCCGCTCAACACCAAGAGACTTTCTAATTCTTCTTGTTGTTGTTACCTCACGATGATCGATTCCATGACACCGCTCCCATAGGGAACTACCAAACTTACCAAACTGTTTAAGTAACAGATGTTGATCATAGTTTTTGATATCGATGCCTTTATACAAACCAAGCTTATTCAACTTTTCTAGTGTTACTTTACCAACACCTGGAATCTTGCCTAAATCTAAGTTGTTAACGAATACCTCAATTTCAACTGGTGTTACAACGCAAATTCCATTTGGTTTATTGATATCGGACGCGACCTTTGCAACAAATTTTATAGGGGCTACACCAGCACTAGCCGTAAGCTCTAACTCTGTTTCAATTGTCTTACGAATATCCTCAGCGATTAAAGTTGCCGAGCCTCTAAATAGTTGTGAGTCAGTTACATCAAGATAAGCTTCATCAAGTGATAGAGGCTCAATAAGGTCAGTATAACGAGCAAAGATTGCATGGATCTGCTTGGATACAGCTTTGTATTTATCCATATCTCCGCCGATAACCGTTAAGCTTGGGCATAATTTGAGAGCATGCGCGGTCGCCATTGCCGAACGAACACCATACTTTCTGGCTATATAGTTACATGTTGAGATAACGCCACGTCGGTCCTGAGAACCACCAATAGCTAATGGTATATCTCTCAACTCTGGATTATCTCTCATCTCAACGGCAGCGTAGTAGCAATCAAGATCTATATGAATAATTTTTCTAGTCATGAGGTTCTATTTGTAGGATCGAGAAACTAGAGCCAATAGAGGTATGAGTTTATCTGCAATTTATAAGCATTGAATATCCCACCTCAGAGACTGTATATATTAACAGTACTAAAATTTCTAGACAACGCCTTAATAAAGGAGGGGGGGTAAAATTAGTCTCACCTTAGAAAATCGAGTCTCTAGCCAACTCAGATCGGACAAGTTAGTTGACGCTACATAGACAGCTATAAATTGAAAGTTGTAGTAAATGAATGTCTTTTCTATGGAGTTAGTAGCCCAATATTTCACAAGCTTTTTTAAATATGTTGTTTATGCAACAGATACACTTCTACCATGGAGCTCCACAAACTAAAACGCCCCATGATTACATGGGGCGTATACGTATAAAGTTTATTAATTATAAGGTATTAGAGTTATCCAAAACTAATTTGAATTATAAGATGAGAAGTGCCGTAATACACTGTCCAAATGTTCCGCCTTATCACCAATAACGCTACGAACATCCCCATAATGCTTGATATCTCGCGTCAGTTCATCCCACAAAGAGGTTACTCGTATTGGATTAGTTGTTACGTAACCTACAGGCAATGTGAGACCACTCATACCTAAGCTAGAATCCAACCTTGCATGGTATTGAACAATAGCAAAGCCTCCGTCACCAGGAACAATGAGTAATTCCATTTCATTTAAATGTGGTGACCTTTCATATCCAATTACGGAGTTTAATCTTCCCCGCAAAGAGTTGACATAACGTTGGCGATCTTGCCTTTCCTTTAGCGGGACTAGTACATGAAGTTCACTCTCATGAGCTTGAAGTAGTTTACCTAATTGAGCTACGAAGGAATCAAATCTTGTACACCCAGCCCAAGTTTCTGATTTTGCGGGTAACCAAACTGCTTCAGAAATCTTCTGACCTTGTTTCAGACCTTTAAACAAGTTCATTATTTTTTTATTGTTGTTATCAAGATACATTGGTCCTAGAATCATCTTTGTTTCTTCATCGCTGTAATCAAAATTATGACTTTTTTTATCAAGTAATAACTGCTTGATATTTATGTGACTACCTTCATCATAACCTAACAACACTGGGTCATTTACCCGTTGACAATACTCTTCCAATAACAAATTCTGAGCACTTTCTGACCTTCTATCTAAGAATTCATTAATACAGCCTTGTAAACCACTGCTGTTTACAAGCTGTTTTCCATGCACGTCAACGCCAGTTAACTTTGTCGATAACCTAATCTCTTGATATGAGTCTATATGTGCCATCACATTGATCGACAAAGGGTATGTACACACTTGATCTTGATAGCAACGATTAACTTTATATAACCTCGTACTCATTCGTTTTAGCTCAGTTAAACGAGAGCATTGTTGAAAACGGATGAACTGATTTGAAAATAGATCTCTTCCTTCATATGACTCACTACCTTCGAATGCATGGACTTCGGGTAGACCTCGGGTTGAGCAATACTTCATTTTGGGTTGAATATGTTGAGTCAGCTCATCCACAAGAAATGCTTGGTTATAATTAATAACCTTTTCTAACTCAAGGAATTCTTTATTTTTCCTTAAAGAAATCATACGACTAGTCGGAACAAGCAATCCATTTTCATTAATTTTTGCTAGCTCGGTATTACAAATGTCATTAATAAGACATTTGGTCTCTGTAGGATCTAATCCAAAAAAATCCGCTATTTCACCAGGACTAACCTGTTCTAACTGAGCTAGTAGCATTAATGCAGATTCTAATATAGCTGGCAATGGTGACTTTTCCGTAACATCAAAATCAACTACAAACCTGCGAGCTGGAACTAATAGAGTCAGACTTTGAAGGTGAGTATCTCTAATTGAGCTCTGCTCTAATTTTTCACTTTTTTTGTAATCCGTCATCACTGTTCCCCCACAGAGATTTCCGCTAGCTTTTCTGAATCTAGAATTTGATAATCAGTACTTTTCTTACGAATCGCTTCACTTATCTCGACATAAATCTGACCAAGGCTAGAGCTTTTCCCTTTATTACACCACATATCGCTATTACCAATTATAAGCAGTCGTTCTTTGGCTCTCGAAATCGCAACGTTAACTCTAGGTGCATCATCTACAAAGCCTGATTTTTTATCGCTATTGTTTCTTACAAGACTGAGAATAATTATGCGATTTTCACTACCTTGATAAGCATCAATTGTATCCATCCGGCATAGATGCCTTATAGGTAAAGCCCATGTTTCAGTATCAATTCTTTCACGCAAAGCCTCAACTTGTCGACGGTATCCGGTAATTATCCCTATCGGAGGTACTTTATCTTTTTTAAACCAATCTTGTAATTCACTCATAGCTCTTGGACTACCGATCAAACTTTGCAGGGAGCGGCATATCAAGCCAACTTCACCTTCATTCATTATCCCTTCACTACCTCCACCTAGATCTGATTCATGTCTAGAGGTATTGAGCCATGTAACCGTGTGACTCCATGGTGATGTTAATTTTGACATCCACTCTGGAGCTTCCTCTCGTCCCGTTTTTAATTTATCTTCATAAAAAACCTTAGAGACTAAGTCACCAATGGCTGGACTCATTCTATATTGAGTATCGAGCATCATGCCGACGTGTTTAAACGCCCGTTCGAAATCTGTACGCCGTACTTCTTTCTCTGGCATAGCTAATCTTCGAGCAACCCCTTTAATTAATTGGCTATCATATAAAGGCGGTAATTGTTTGTGATCACCGACAAGTAATATTCTCTTCGCTGACTGCATAGCCAGCGCTAATTCTGAAGCCATAGCGCGGCCAGCTTCGTCCACAATAACTAAATCGTAACTATGTTGATCTAATTGATAGGCTTTTTTACCCATACCGACTAAAGTACCAATAACTATAGAACGTGTTTTGGCAGCAAAGCCGCTATAACCATCATTGTCAGTTGCAAGTCGTAAATACCAATGTAACGCAATATTCATTACTTCATTTAATCTACTAAGCTGTTTAGGATTATTTATTTGGTATTTATCAGCGATCTCATTTATTAATTCACGCTGAGGAGAACTACTATCGAGGATCTGTTCGGGAAATTCAGAAAAAGCCTTTAACCCACTAGATAACGATCTTCGTAAGCGCTCTACTTGCCTCTCCGCTTTTGAAGCTAATTTCTTAGTCGCTGGCTTCTTATCACCACTTTCTAACTTTATTTTTATGTTTTCAAGTTCATTTCGTGCTTGCGTATATTCATGTAATAATTGCCCAAATCTGCGGAAAAGACTTGCAGCGTCCAAGACCATGTCTTGGGGTAAGGCCAAACGAGATGATAATGACATAAGCCTTCGATCTATATCACGAATAAAAGAGGTTCGGGCTTGACTTTGTAATGCATCTACATGGACATCAAGTAATTCTTTACCAATTTTTTCACGGTCACCAAGCCGAACAATACTTGGTTCAGTGAGCCCCTGTCCTTGATCAGGTTCTGATAACCTTTTACGAATCATCACTCGTGCACGTTCCGCTAGTTCATTGACGGCAACATGACTTTGTGACAAAACTAAAACACGATTAACTTGGGGGACAGAAGTCGTCAGGTAGGCAATTAAATTTGCAAGAAGTGTTGTTTTACCTGTCCCAGGAGGCCCCATAACTACCGACATTGGTTGCTCTAGGATTCCCAACAAAGCATTTTCCTTGGAGCTATCTAACTTGAAGGATGCAAGTGTTGCTACATCAGGAGCTGGAAGCGCTGTTACCGTCATATCCGGCTTTTTTACATCCGCGCGAAAATAGTTTAATAGCTCAGGCATTATAGCTTCACCATGTAACACTCTATTTAAAGCTAACTTCCGTCTTTGCCAACTAATCTCTGACCTAGATTCTGCTAATTTTAGTCGTGTCCCTGGCTTCATTTGTTCTAAATATCTGCCTTTGGAAACAACGATATACCCTACCTGTCGAATAGATAGATCTAGATTGCCATAAAACCAGCTGTCTTCAGCACTTTCGCTAAGCACCTGAATTGTTTCATCTTCATCAAACTCAAATCGAGTTATATCTTCTTCTATAGGGACATACCAATGTCTTTGGTGTTTTTCTGGCTTGCCTGAAGTCGTTACAGTAGGATGTAGTTCCCTCTCTGAATCTACCAAGGATTCCCAGAGTGTACTTATATTAAAAGCTTTACTTTCTTGCTGTGTAGACTCCCCCGCTAAGGAGCCTAAGTCATTACTTTTTGTGAACTTTTCTTTCTTGTACTCGAGAACAACCTCGAGCCCAGACAAATAACTCTCTAAGGCTTTAGTATCTCTGGCTGCTTTTCTCAGCACAAACGACTGCTGTATGACTGCACTAGTTTTTGACCTATTATTAGTTGCATCTCGAGACTCCTTAAGCCACTCCGCGGGTGGTAATTCTGCTAAATAAACATTACGAATTACAATGTTATCCTCATCCCAGTCGCAAGTTATTATGAGCTTTTGTGCGCACCCAAACAGATAAACTTTTATATCATTGGGGGTCTTGTAAACCCTAACGTAATGATTCCCCAAGTCAGGTTCAAATATCACTTGCTCTGTACTGAAATTTAGATCTGGCCAAGAAATTACTATTGGCTCAATTTCTGGCTCTGGTGGAGTCAACGATGATTCAATACTTTCCTGCAAAGGGTCTAAAGAAAGCGGTACTTTTGATCGATCTTGACCTAACCCTCTGGCAAATTCAGCGTCTATCGTTACTAAATCTTGATCTACACCCTCTAGTAACTCTTCAATCAAAACATATACAGCAAACCTGTCTCGAGCCATTAAGCTAACATCTTGCTTCGGCGCATATTCAGCACTAACGGGAAAACCTGCATCTGAATCTAAATCTAAAGTATCGGAAAGGATAATCTTAATCCCCTCTTCAGTTGACTCCATTAATAAGTTTTCAGGTTTAATATCACCATGGGCAATATTTAAGCTATGAATTTGATTGACTGAATGAATAAGACTCAGGGCGATTGTGAGCCTATTTTCTAATTGATGATTGGCCAAATTGGATAGCCAATCAACAAAACTTTGAACATTTTCAAGATAATCTTGAACAGTAAAAAGTCCGACCATTGAAATACCGAAGCGTAAAGGTCTTGCAATCGGTAATTGTGGGTGATCTGCTAAAATCTGGCAGCGCTCTAAGAATTTGAGTATTCTACGATTTCGACCATTAAGCGAATGCTCAGGACGTAAAGTTGACCACACACGTACTGTTACAGAATTCCCATCATAATTTGATTTATAGGTCATCCTTTGCCGCATATGACACTGCTCTGGGGCACTTCCCATAGGAAATTCTGTGTACACATTAATTGCACTTTCATGCTGTCTCAGCTCACTCAGCACAGCTTGTTCATCAACGTCATTTGAACGAGCTTCTTCAGAAAAGATATTAGTTAATTGTTCTAACATCTCACCGGCATCGCTTTGTCGTTCTTTCGCCTCAAGTGATAACGCTTGTTTCAACCATTGATTTAACTTTCCGTCGAATAAGTCCTGTTCTGGCTCTTTCCAAACAACACCATCTTCATCAATTACCAATGGCTTATCAAAAGCAATTCGATAAGACATAATCCCAAGCTGGTAGACGTCTATTTTACGCGCATCGACTTCCAAGTCTCCATAAACCTCTTCAGGTAATGGAATCACATTTGAAGCAAGAAACTTACGAACATCCCCAACACTTTTCCCTTGAGGATCAGGAAATTGACTAGCTAATAGGCCACTAATTGTAATGGATTTACTTTGTTTATCGAACCATAGACGGTCTAGTGACAAATCACGGTGACAAACTCCCAATTGATGTAAATCTACAAATGGAGTAAGTAAAGATCTAATTAAACATAATCTAGCATCCATTGACCTAGATACTTGTGCCAAATAACTATCTAATCGCTCAAACAGCGCTGGCTTTTCGTACACTTCGATTAAATCTACTTCAACATCGTCAGCCGTTTTTCCATGACGAGGCTGCAAAAGGTAATCTTTCCTTAATTGTTTGTTTTCATTACCAATATACTGAATACACCGTTCTTCCCTCAAACCAATATTAGCTCGTTGCTCTTGAGTCATTGCATGCTGCCCTAACTCTATAAAGTTCCAACAGCGCATTAGGGCATTAGTATTATTATAAGTAATGTGCTCAGCCTCAAACTCTTGATAGGCTCTACCAGGATGGGTGAAAAGTGGCTCGTCATCGCTCATAACATAACCGGAGGCTTGGCGCATCCGAGGTTCTATACGTCCACCGCCTTCAAGCCAAGCTTCAAATATGTTGACCTGCTTTTCCGTGTTTGGTCTAGGTAACCTATTATCTTTAAATATCTTATCGGCAGCGGATCTTACCGGCATCATTTTGTCGAAGTTTTTACCTAACTTACAGAATTCCTCTAATGTAAATACAAAAGGCTTCTCACGCTCTGGCATTTGTTTAACCTTTGCACTGCCTGCCAAAACAACACACGTTTCAACTAGATAAAAGCCTCCCCAACGGTCTTTTAGTTCTTGCTGAAATAGAGAAGATATCCTTTCTGCATGCTCACGTTTTAATAGATAGGGAGCTGTAGACTCTCTTTTTTGACCATTTGGTCTTTTTTGTACCCATTTTGAGCCATTTGAGTATATCTCTCCAGCCCACTCTTTTACCTCAACTAACAAGATTCGACTATGCGTTATTAACAGTAAGTCAATTTCCATTGAACCTGCATTGTCAGCAACAAGAAAAGAGCCGTACCCACGCCAAGAGTTTGGCAACGCTGTTTCTAGTTCAGACAAGGCTTTTTTTTCAGAATGAGGGATACCATATGGACTAAGTAATTTAAGCTTCATACCAATGCCTATTATAAGAGTAAAATAGAGAAGCCTTGAGATATAAGGCTCTGAGTTCCAATTGAAGTCGAGTAGGAGGTGCCATTAATTAACTAAACTGGTTGATTATACTCACTAATACAATCAGCTCATAGTGGAATATCAACTCATAGCATAGAGCAACATTTACTTTTAACTCCCCCTCCACAGAAAGCAAGATTCCAGGTTGTTTTAGCTTCACATCGCCACTTGCGATGTGGGTGGATTACGGCTTTGTTGCGTAATTCAGTTTAGAGACAGAGCCGCCCGTTTTGCATGCTTTTT
>NZ_JBGOOU010000042.1:0-36675 GCF_041439815.1 Vibrio sp. 1F279
AATAAATGATAATTTTCAGGTGCTCAACTGCGCATCTTCAAGTTAACTGGGTATAGAGTTAAACAGAGCCAATGATACGTTTACTCGATTTGTGGTAAAGCTTAAGTGCGAGTAACGAGCCCCATAGAGCGACTTGTATCCATAGCAATGTCCATTGAGACGCTACCTCTTGCCAAGATGCCCCCATCTGATTGAGCGCTAAAAAACCTTGGATAGCGGGTGTGCTTGGGAATAACTGTGACAGCAGTACTAACCATTCAGGCATCATTTCAACAGGCCAGATAAAACCTGAAGAGAAGATCAGCGGCATTGAACTGATTAACACCACAACCGTGACTAACTCTCTTCTTGGCACTAGCTCACCAATAAAAATCCCGATCAAACAACTAGCCAATAAGAAGGGTAGCAGTAAGGTCAAAATGTTTGTTATGGAGGCAAGCAGGTTAATGCCATACATCGAAAAGCTTGCGCCGAAGTAATACATCGACAACAGGTAATAAATGCCAACTAAGGTACAACAGCGAGCAAGTATCAGTTTCGCTGGAGAGGTCTTACTCCAATAGCCAAACGTCGATTGAGCGTTTTGGGTCGCGCCAACTAAACCAGAAGCCATGGCTAAGGTTTGTTGCAGGATCAACACAAAGACGGCTGGAACCACGTAATCAATGTAGCCCATGCGACTATTGAAGGTTGGTTTTAGGTTCAAGCTGAATGCACTGTAGCCTTTGGCTGCGGATTCTAACGGCACACCTTCAACTAACAAGTGACTGACTTTAACTTGTGCAGCTAACGTGCCGCCTGCCTTGGCAAGCCCTTCAACAATGGTTCCGTAGACTAAGAAGTAAGATGCATCACCTGCGTAAGAAAGCGTAGGGCTCTTACCTAGGAGCAAGTCTTTATAGAAGTTCTCTGGGATGACGATGAACCCACCAATCTCTTGATTAAGAACAGCTTGCTTAGCATCGGCAATGGTGGAGTCACGGCGTACCAAGTCAATTTGAGATGTGGCATCTACCATTCTTTCTAACTGGTAGCTGCTTTGGCTCTTATCCAAGTTCACAACGGAAGCTTTAAGCTGTTGAGGAACTTGGTTTACGTAAGGCAACGGATACAAGAATGAATAGAAGAACACACCACCAAATACCGTAAGAAGTACAACAGGGTTGCGCAGTACCGCTAACAGTTCTTGCTTGAGTAGTTGAGTAAAGCTCATCGTTTTACTCCTTGTTGTGCTGATGTATCTGGCTGTGCTGATGATATAGCCGCTTGTGTAGATAAAGCCGTTTGTGCAGACAAAGCTGACTGTGCCAAGTGTTTCTTAATTAATAACATCACCACGAAAGCAGGAACTGCATACCACAACATAGAGGAGAGGCTGATCAGCGAATGTGCTGCGCTCACGCCATAACTGGATTGTGCTGTTTGTACTTCGATGTAGTGACTCACGGGCAATAAGCTTCTCCAGATTTGCGCTGCCGTGTTCATGTCGGTGACTGGAAAAGTAATGCCCATGAACGCAAAGCTTGGTGCTGTAAAGGCGCCAGCGAAACTCATCGCCCTTGCTGGATCAAGCGTTAAGAAGAAAAACAAACAACCCATGATGATACAACTGATGACGGTAAGCAGTTGGGCGACGGTCAGTGCCACAAAACTGCCGTTAAACGGCCAGTCTAAGAGGACATAGAACCAAAAGCTAAACGCGATACCAAACATCAAAAACAAGACAAGGTAGGGCGTTAGTGTTGATGTTAGTGATTTCATCGGGGCGTTGGATAACCAAGCATGAAGACCACGAGCTCTAACGTTCGCCGTCAAAACCAATATCGTGCCCACCACAATCATGATCTGCCATAGAGCCGGAATAACCGCAGACACTAAGAACTGAGCATAGCTGGTGTTCTTGTTAAACAGTGGCGTAATCTGGCTTTGTACCGTTACCGCTTGCCCCAATGCAGATTGTACCGTGGTATCACCGTGTGAAAGCTGTTTAACCACTTCGAGTTGCGCGTTGAATGTTCCTTGAGCCTGCAACAGAGCCGAGTTCACCAGTTTGCCAATCAAGATAAATTGACTGTTATAGAAAACGGACACTTGCGGGTTCAAGCCTAGGAAAAGGTCTCGGTCAAAGTGTCTTGGTATCACGACATAACCATAGATATCGCGTTCAATCATCGCTTTAGCCGCTTCACTCGCCGAGCTGTATTTCTGAGTCACTTGTAGGGTAGGTGACGCATCAACAAGGCGCGTGAACTGTTGCGCGATTTGACTGTGTTCAAGGTCGACAACCGCAACCGGTAAGTCGCGAGCGATCCCTTGTGAAAAAATCAGCCAGATACTGGCAGCAAGAAGCAACGGAATCCAAGTTAGGCAAGACAACAGCCATTTGTCTTTGCGGACAATCGCCCACTGCCTAAGCAATGTATTTTTCACTTGACGGTGCTCCGGTGATTGCGTGCCTCTAGATTGCGAGGCTGTAGATCGAGAGCTTATAGAGCGAAAGTTAGCAGACATACGTCACCTAAAGCTCAACCACTAGGCTCATGCCCATACGCAGTGTTTCGTTGGTATCGACAGGGTGCGCTTCTACTTCAAAAGTGCGTAAGTCGAAGCCTTGTGCTGCGTCTGTTGAACGCCAAGTCGCGAAATCACCCATTACGGCAATGTGAGTCACTTGGAAAGTTAATGATCTATCCAGAGCTGGAAGGTAAGCTTCAAATTGGCTGCCTTTCTCAAAATGTTTCAACATATCTTCACGCACATTGAGCACCGCCCATGCATCTTTAGTGTCAATCACGGTCACAACAGGGAAACCTTGAGGAGCTAACTCACCGCTACTTAATAGTACTTGAGCCACTTCACCACTAAACCAGCTGTGGATCTGTGTGTCTTTTGCGTAAGCTTCAACTTCCGCTACTGCGCCAGCTGCCATTAACGCTTTTTGAGCGGCTGCCACTTTGGTTTCGTCACGAGCACCTTCTTGTGCTAATTGATACATTTGGAACGCAGCGCTTTCAGTGTACTTCGCCGCTTGCCACTGTGTTTCGGCTTCATCACGTTTTTGCTCGGCAACCACGCCATCGTTATAAAGGTTGTTTACACGTTGGTAAGTTTTATCCATGAGATCGGCAGCTGCTTTGGCTTTCAACCATTGGTCTTTAGCGGCTTGGATTTGCTGAGTACGCGCGCCATTCTCTGCTTGTTTTGCTAATGCACCAGCGGCTTTTTGACCGGCTTTTGCTTGCTCTAATTTAGCGTCAATTTCTGGGCTAAGTAGGGAGAAGATCAATTCGCCTTTTTCAACCGAATCGCCTTTACGCACGAATATTTCATCAATTCTGCCGGGTACTTTCGATGAGATGCTGTATTGCTGCGCATCTATTTGACCTTGAAGCTTAACAGGCTGTGGTTGGTACGCTTGGTAAAAGCCGTATCCAACCCAGCCAATAATGCCGATACCAACCAGAGAGAGAATAAATGGCTTAATAGGTTTCATGAATTATCCTTTTGACTGGCTAGCGGTGTCTGCTTTTGAATCGAAGTCAGACGGGACAGAAGACGTTAAGTAACTTGAATAAGCATTCATTTCACTGGTGAGTGCTAACAGCTTATTAAGAGAAATTAGGTATTTGAATCGAGCAGCAGATTGCTGTGTTTTAATGCTTGCAAGATAAAGCTCAGCATCAACCACTTCTAACGAATTGGATAACCCTTGAGTGAAGGCTTTTTTACGAAGTGAAAGGTTTTCTTGAGCTAAAGACAGACTTGAGTTGAGGCCTTGAACTTCTTCAATTGCTTGGTTCGCTTCAAGATAGGTCTTTTGTACCAAAACGGTTAAGTCTTGCTTGGCTTGCGACTTAAGAAACTGGACTTGAGACACGGCGCTATGAGCGGCAGCGACTTTGTCGGAACGACCTGACGTGTCAAGTAGCGGTACATTCACACCAATACCGACTAACCAATCGGGTTTCATTTCACTGGCTAGCGAGTCATCTTCGTACAGGCTGTAATCACCGTATAGATAGACTTCTGGGTAGTATTTGCCTTTTTCAGCCTTGATCAAGCTACTCGCTTGTTTCTCTTTTGCTTCAAGGATTTTAAGGCCTGGGTAGGTCATGAGGGTTTGATCAACAAATACGTCCATATGAGGTAGGTTTTTGTTGATAAAGAGTTGTTCTGAAGGTTCGACACTTTGGCTCTGACCAAGGATCTGAGTCAGTGCTAATTGAGCAATTTTGAGGTCGTTCTGCGCTTTGGTTCGTTCAACAACGGCTTTATCCAAAGAAGCATCCGCCTGCAGACGTTCTACTCGAGCAATTTGTCCTTGCTGTTCAAGCTTGATGGCGAAATCACGATGCTGAGTTAAGCCAGCTTCAACGGCTTGACGTGTTCTCACGACGTCTTCCGCTAAGATCACCGAGAAGTAATATTTACTTAAGTCTTCGTAGCGAGCCTGTTTCTCCATCAGCAGTTGGCTTTGCGCTTCTTCGCTTTTACCTTCGGCAGCAGTTTGCGCAGCGGTAATTCGTCCGCCAGTAAAGATAGGCCAAATAGCACGGATGGAAGAGCTGAAGATGTCTTGTTCGGTGATGGTTGAGGTAACACCGCCAAGCCCACTTAATATAGGCTGGAGAATACCTCCAACTGCACCTAAATTTGGCACGCCGCTTAAGCTATTTTTGAACTGTTCACCATTAATTGTCACATCACTATCAAGGTGCGTGTAGTTAGCCCCCAAGGTGATCGAAGGTAGATTAAGGCTGCTTGTTGAATTCTGAAGGTGTTGATAACGCTCAACGTTAGCTTGTTGAGCTGCAAGTGAGTTGTTGTTCTCTTGCAATATTTGCCACGCTTCAGAAAAAGTGAGCGGGGCAGAGAAAACTGGCGAAGCAAATGTGCCGAGAAGCATACTGGCGAGCGCAAGGTGTCGGAATTTTGGTTTGGTCATCTGCATTAAATACCATTTAGAGTATTAGCTCTAATGTTAACAGGGTGATAGTCATTTGTCTTGAGATGATTGTCTCACAGGATTATAAACCCTCATAACTCGTTAAGTTAATGTAATAAAGTACGTGATGCGAGCAACAAAGATCACTGAAACGAAAAGAGCACGTCTGTAGGAGTATAAAGTGAAAAGTATGTATTTTAACCTATGAATGAGTTACAAGCCTTGACAGACAATGCTTATGGTAAGGTCTATAAGCGTACACACTATGTATAATTGTGTGTACGCTTTTTGTCGTTTGAGATTTAGCAGTGTATTTAGGTAAATGATGTTAAAAAGTCAATCCTAACATTCTCAAAGGTCACGAAAACACTCCATGCTCTAATCGACCACTCAAATTGTGTACAACCATAGTGTCTTCGGCTGTCGAAAGCATATCAATTAATCGCTTGTTACCAAGCCCTCGAACTGGGTGTTTGAGCCAATGATTAGCGAACTGATAGATTCAGCCTGTGAAGATTTTGGACATAAATGAGTTTCATGGAATCGTAGATTAGCACTTCATGAATTACCTCAGATATGTCAAACTCGGACAGACAAAAGGCAAGAGGTGCCCCCCCGTTACACTCTATATTAGTAACTACTAAACCGCTTTTATCTTACTTTCAAAAGGAAGAAAAAAGTGAGGAGGTACTGGAAGTTTATATGCTCTACAAGCCATCAATACTATCGGGTATAAGCCATACTTAATAGCTGATAAGTTTTCAAAATACTGGGTTTCACGACATTCACTAAAAATATCACTTAATAGTTCATTTTTAGTTAATTTAAAATCAAAGTCAGACAAACAAAACCCATGATACTTTCCACCAATATACAATTCTTTCTCAGACTCTTCATCGGGATACCATAGCTGAATACTACAATGCGACAAGTGGTTAGTTTGAATTTCACTTAACTTGGTATAAAGCTCATCAAAGTTAAATAAGGCAGAAAAACACCCAATATTAGAGTACAATATACTACCAGCTGTAGATTCTTCGAAATATTCAGTTGTACCATTTTTAGGGTGTTCGAGTAAGTCCATATAATCGTGCAAAATACAGGGGTAAGCACCGTTGTTACTTAAGTTAACAGACACTCTTAATAGCATTTCTTCTAGCCAATCTTTCACTTGAGTAATCTTAGATAGTGATACTAAAAATAATACAGCAAGAGTGATATCAATAGCTTGTTCATCTTTTAATGGCGAAAATAAGATAGGGTTATTACTTATCAAGTTTATTATACAATCAGCTACAAATAATGCTTGCTGTTCACTAGCTTTAGATTCACTATTACTTTGTTGACAAATTTCTAATTCCCATAGAAGCCATATTCCTAGTATAGAGATACGGCCAAGTAAATCGAAAAGTTTGAGGTTAATATCAACTGTAGATGAAGAGCACACTCCACGAGAGATAGCACCATATTCATGTGCGTATGGGGTGATGACTTTAGTCATAAAATCATGATTAATTTTAAAATACGTATTCTTAATAGAGAGTATGACTGATTGAATTAGTTTGGCATTTTTAGATTTTCTTGAAAAATAATCATTACCGACATGCCAAGCATTCAACAATGCGACCTCACTAGACAGATAAGCACTTTCAAAGTTTTTCTCTTTTCTTGACCAGCCATACAAGATCCAAAGACATATGTTGATTTGTCTTAGGCTCTTTAACACTTTTTCAGGAGGCGCATTGTCGGCTGCCTCTCTTAATATACTAACAAGGTATGCAAAGTACCTAAACGAGGTATCTGGCTCGTCAATCATCGAAACAGACTTCCTTAACAAGGAACGAGTGTCATCAGGCATAAAATTTTCATGTAGAAAGTTATCATTAATAAGGCTTGCAAGTTTATCCCCGTTCCATTCCTCGAATTCAATATTTTCATTAGTCTTGGTTCTAGAATCTATATAACCAGTAAATAAATCTCTAACAGGTGTTTGCACATCGCCACCAAAACAAGGGCAAATAACAATTGGTTTGCCTTTGTGCTCTGGTGGTAGTCTATGAGGAATATAGGAATCAATAATTTCATCTAGAGATGGTCTTAATACTTGGTTTTCATTTCCATTCCATGTAGAGCGAGTTAAGTCTCCCGCTTTAATTGAAAAGAGGTAAACCTTTTCAACTCCACCATATAACGAGCCAACAGCGGCAACATCCACGCCTCTTTCGCTTGCCCCCCTTATTGGTTTGCCAAAGACAGTCAAACCAAGCTGGCTTAATAAATCAGGCAATATTGCATCGAGTTCATCTCTTTCATTAAGAGAGGATAAATATTCTTTAATAACAAGCTTCATAACTTACCCCTCATACCTAAACATATTAATTAGTCGGTTTAATCCAGCGGGATCTATAGAAAAAAATATAGGCACTTCTGTTGAGTGACTTATTGTGCTGAGAGGCATTACCTGCCTTTTTGACTCTCCATTGCCATCATACTGTTTAAAAACAGATTTATTTCCATACAATAATACTTTGGAGTTATTACCAAACAATGATGCCAAGAAAGATGTCTTATGTGCCTCTTTCATCATAGCTTCATTTTCAAAGTATTTTTTTCGACCCATAGCCTCTCTATGCCTAGTGCTAGGGTGAAGTTCTTTGTTTAAAGATGCTTTCTTTAGAACATCATGATAGGCATCATTTTTCTTCAATATATTGAGTAACACTTGGGTTTTCTTTTTCCGTTTATCCAACTTCGCTATATGCTCTTTAATAACCCCCTCAACAGCTTGGGGTGTATTAATAAGTAATGGGTAAAATAGTAACTCAGATATTTTTTCAAAATCAGAGTCATCACAAATTTCCAGTACCGAAAGTACATAGAATGTAGCTAACTTCGGTTTGAGAAATAACCAGCCAACGGCTTTTCTTGCGATATAGAAATAGTCCTTGGTCTCTTCAATTTTACTTACTTGAGAGGGAGAGTTTTCATGTTCGAAAATAATGTCTGAAGCAGCCTGACAAAGGCAGTGATTGCCCGAATAAAACCAACGAGTAAATAACTGTTCATGATCTATGTATTCACTTTCCCATATCGCTCTAGAGATATCATGAAAGCTGGTGATTTCGAAGTTGGCATCGCCACTGACAATAAGCTTTTGTTCTAATAACCCTATAACTTCAGCGCTCCGTTCCCTGTTTAGAAGAGCCGTTAACGCATGGTCGACAGTATGAGTTTTTTGCCAATCAGTAATTGAAAATTTATCAAAGAAACTTAAAAACAGCACCTCCCATTCTGTTGGTAAATGCTCTTTATCCAACCAAACTATTCGTGATACTTCTTCTAGCAACATAATCGATTCGTCAAGTAAGCATAATGTTATGCTTTTAGTGGCATTAGCAGCAAGTGAAGAGTCTTTTTTGCATATTTCATTAATAGTCTGTAAACAACTTCTAGCAAGTTCATCAGTATGGTTTTGTTCTAATAGTGAATGTATATGCTCAAGGGCTTTTGCTAGTAAGTCACTGTTGCTTGAGTATTTTAAATAACCTAATGCTTGTATTGCTTCTGTTTGTATTTTTTTATTTGAATGAGCAGTCAGTTCTAGGGAAAATTGAAAGCTTTCTTCGATAGAGATCTTCGATTGACTGATTAAAGTCGCTCTTAAAAAAAACTCCCACTCAGTCGGTGACTTAGCCAACATTTCAACAGCATCTACAATTCGTGGCTTATTTTCCCCCAAAAATTCACTTATAGGTATATAGCAATATTCTCCCTTACTTTGAATGTTTCGGCTTGTTTCAAATACAGATTTAGTAGGAGCTTCAATTAAACCAATCACACCCAAGTATTGTCGTATACGAGAAATGTTTTCATCTGAGAAATGAGGGGAATTTAAAAATTCTAAAACGTTCAATTTCCCTGAGTTATGAGCACTGGCTAGTTTTTGGATAACCTCTTTGTATTCAAAACGATAATCATCAAGAAGCTCCACTAACGGCTGATAGTAATCTTCAGTCGCTAACACTTCTTCTAATTTCTCATTAAAATCGACTTTTTCATTCTCTTTCACAACAGCCTACACCTTGTTATTATCATTTGATGTCAAACAACCATATGATTCATATGCATTTATTTGCAAATTCTTGTAGCTAAATAGCATCTGCGAATTGAGTAGCAATCATATCAGTAGACACGGTTCAACCCTGCAGTTAATCAACTAAGCACATATTGATTCATTATAAAATTTTGGTCAAACACAGATTTATGATCCCGTGATGAACTGTGACTCAAAATGATAATGGGGCAGATCTGAGCTAGCTGGCACTTTTTAGAAATTGTGCTTTTTAGAAATGTGATCACCAAGCGATTCTGTTTCGCAATTATGCAAGACCCTCTTGCATAATTGGTTACTAGAGTTTGTCCAACAACCTGTTGCACAAATAAATCTTATGTTGGTTTCATGCGCTCTAAACACGTCTTGGGGCAGGAGCAAGCTTGCCACATACAGTTCTTAGCTTTAAACTAACGTTGAGAGCCTCGGGTATCCCTGCTTTTTCTTGGATGTACTATTTACTGTCTGGCCAGAAGTAATTGTATCGAATTGAACTTGGCTTAATTGCAAAGCAGACCACCGAGGACATATGATAAGTCTAGGTGCTTTCCCTTCCATATACTTTGGTAATAAAACACCCGACGCTGCACACAGAATGTGTTCCCTCTTCGTTTTGAATGACAAACATTCTGTAGCTGTTTACAAAGCCATAGGCATTGCCTGTGGCTTTGTCGTATCTGGGACTAAAAAAACTGGTGCAACAGGCTTACACACAAATTAATCTATTGATAGTTTCTTATGTTCTAAACGTTTAGGGGCAAAGACGATTTACGAAACAACTTGTTTCGCACTTTTGCAAGACCCTCTTGCAAAATTTAGGTATTAAACTTTGTCCAACAGGCTATTGGACAATTTGGGCATGTAGGGGTTGTTGCAAACTCTGCAACTACTGAGGGTTCCTCGGTAATTGTTCATTAGCTAGTCCTATGGGTTTTACTGTGGCTCCTGAAACGTTGGGGGATCTCTGAGTTACGATGATAGGTACCTATAGTTTTCTAATCTGAGCCATATGTAGCCTACCTAACAGAGAGCAAGACTCTAGATAGTTTTCACTCCACATCGCAACTTGCGCATCGCAACTTGCGATGTGTGATTACTTAAAAGTTTTCAAAGTAAGATTAAAGATTTTAATAATTACAAATCATAACCTTAAGGATGAACCCCGTTGGATCATTGTTGATAATAGTAAGCATTAGAGGGCGAGCATATCACTTAAAAAACGACCCTAAACAGAGAGGTTTGCTAGTTTATTAGTAGCGTTGCTTTTGACACTTCGAGTTATGTTCCTAATTTCGCTAGATCATACATTCAGCGGATTGTCTTCGTATAAGTTAGCTAAAGAGCCCATGGCATTATATAAGTAAATTAGTAGCGAGAGCTTGGAGAAGTTTCCCAGGAAGTAGTGAGTACCAATTGGCCCACATAGAAAATATCAAAAGCTTCACTTCTGTATTCCGGGGGAGGATTAATGCTTATCGATATTGAATGTTTCTGGAGCAATAATTGAGGCCACCCTAACAATGCTGGCATTTTCATGAGACGCGACAAGGCCGGCAATCTCTCGACCAATTCTTTTAAACTTTTTAGTCGAAAAAGAAAGAACATTCACTTTTCTGGTCGAGATTATGCTCAAATTCTAACTTCGACCAAAAGGATCAACTAATAGAGTGCTGTGTTCGACCATGATAATTAAACCTTTTAGTCGAGTGACTATTTGAATTACAGAGGCGTGATAGCTATGAACTGCGTTAGCTTGTTTCTTTGAGGAAGTAAGCTTACTGCATTCGGTTCTTCGCTTTACACTAATAGCGAGAGCCTCGGTTATCCCCGCTTTATTCTTTGAGTTACTATTTACTGTCTGGCCAGAAGTAATGGTATCAATTTGAATCTAGCGTAATTGCAAAGCAGCCCACCGAGGACATACGATAAGCCTAAGGTACTCTCCCTCCCATATTTGGTGATGAAATACCCGGCATCGCACCCAGAATTCAAATTAATGAAAACATTCTGTATGTAGCTGTTATACAACAACCTGTGACTTTGTCGTATCTGAAAGTAAGAGCAATTGTGCAAGGACTTCTTGCACAAATTATTTTACTGCCATCTAAATTGATTGAGTTAAAACTGAAGGTTAGCTAGTTTAAAATGGGAAGTGATCTTCTTCATACCCTTCAACCCAAGTTACTAGCTTTTCAAGCTCATCACCTTCGGGTGTGCCTGGTTCAGCCACATCAAACAAGGATTCAATTCTTTTCAAAACGGCTTTATAGTCGCTTTCTGAGGGTTCTAGGCCCACTTCATCTAATGAAACTGTAGCAAGCCCATCAGCGTGGGCAGTCTTAGGTGTAATACCCTTAAGCAGTTTTTTTTCTGATAGCTTTTTCTTGCTCATAAGTCGTTTCTCGATTCGAAAATGACATTAGATTAGTTTATAGCACAATGGACTACTAGCCGTAACGTAGAACCTTATTTAAAACACCATGGGGCAGATCTGAGTTAACTGGCACTTTTTGAGAAAAGTGCCATGAGTAAAACTTCAGGTCTATGAAGACTCTGGACAAAAATGCGTTACGAAAAATCGAACATTAGCAATTCATGAATAACGTTTTAGAAAGTCAGAGTGCAAAAGATTTGTGAGGATTGCAAAAGGTCGGGTACTAAGCATTAGTGAGGATTGAGTACAGTTCAAAATGTTATATAACATTTTGAACTGGCCAAGTGGTGAAGCCACAACAAATATTAGTAGGGATTGCACTTTTGGGGATATTGTCGTAAATTTTGGGCTTATCCGTATTATTCTTGGTAGAATCAGTCAAATGTAGCAGAACGCCTTTACCGTGTAGTTCACCTTCTAGTGCTTTGAAGGTTTTTTAGGGTAGAACTTTAATTTAATACGCCTCACCCACAACCAATCCTTTTGCCACTTCAATACGATTAAGCTGACCTCTGTACACGATTTGTTTACAGTCACCTTCCGTCTGTGGGACTTTCCAGATCTCAAATACATCAAGGTTTCTTACGCCTTTTGCTGCCCACTCGCCATTACTTATCAATCTCAACTAATAGCTTGCGAAGCCCTGTGACAAAGCCTCGTGGAAAAACCTCGCAACTGTACTCCATGTCTTTCACCTGACCTGCCATAGTGGTTTGCCAGTCGTTCTTGTCCATACATTCATCAGAAATGGCATAGACTAGGGCTTTTTTCTCTGATTCGGTGAGCACACCCGATATGGGTGATAGTACTTCGACGCTTGGCTCTGTGGTGGCACAAAACTGGCGTACAGGGCGTTTATCGATAGTAATATTGGCGTACTGTTTAAGCAGGTTCACTTCTTTGCGATAACGGTTACGCTCAGCGATAATTTGACCAAACAAGGCACGAACAGCAGGATCTGGAATACGTTCTAGCAACTTATGATCCGCAGGGATAGACTTAGACCGAGAGGTGTTGGATACCGGCATTTTAGTGTTGGTATTGAACTTTTGCGCCCACGCTTCGATTAGGGTTCGGTAGTGCTTGTTACGAGTGGCACGTAAGGCTTCATAACCCGGTCCACCTTCCGCTGACGACACTCGCCCCATTTGCGTAATAGAGAAATCGCGTTGTCCCGACTTCGCATATGTTTTCAGGATACCGTTTAACTTATCGAGGTTTTGTTGAGTGCGTGGCACTTTACCGTCTTTTAAGTCAGCAAGAATGACATCAATATCTAATTCCATTAGTCCTCCAATAAGTTCAGTAGAGCGATGCTGTTTAGGTGAATAGCTTTATCGGTAAGAGCGAGGATACCCTCAGAAAGCAGCTTATTATCGGCCATGTATTCATCTGCTTCGATATAACTAGCAACTTTACGGTAGCCTTCAAGCTTATCGTTTGGGTCAGCGATTTTCGCCATTTGGCGCATCATGGCATTGGCTGCGATAAGTTGCTGTTTATCATCCATTTCCATAAAAATAGGCTCAAAGCCTTTTTTCATCAGAACACGACTAAGCTTGCGTGAACGCTTTTCTATTACAGGGGTTTTGCGTAGTTCATCCTGCAAATCAGGGTAGAATTCTGCATCTTCACAAATCAAGGATAGGTGTAGCAACTCAGAGTCGGTTTCGACAAACTTCAAGGCGTGACTGATATCTTGCTTGGAACCAACCGCAATCAGTTTATCTTTAGTGTCGTCCTCTTTCCTGGCTTCTTCGACACGAATGATTTTGCCAATAAGTTCAAAACACGCAATCCAGTCTTTGGCGTATTCATTGGCTTCGATTTGCTGTTTTTCGTAGCGGCGCTGCAATGCTTGCAGTTGATCGTGCTTGATGAACGGTTTGCCTTGCTCTTCACTGAAGAACTGCTCATCCTTTAGGGTTTCCATCTCGCGTTCGATTTCCACCGACAGGTTTGCCGTCTGATGCGCTTTATAACTCAGTTGATTGAAGTGGGCATTGAGCGCAGGAAGGTATCGAGCCTCTGTAATAAACCAACGGCAGCGAATACAGTTTTCAGGGCCATGTGGAACGCTGTCATGAATACGATTGATAGCAACTCTTGCATCCTTAACCAACTCCCCCCCATTCCAGCAGCCTCCAAGGGTGCTGACTTCATCCGATTTTACAGTGTTACCACCGACCAAGCACAAACCATAAGAGCGCTCTTCCCAACCGATCGGGTTTCGGTTAACCAGCGCCGCTTGGATGCTGCCATCATCTCTATACACCATCTTGCATTGGATTTGCTCCATTGAGGCATCTTTGAGGAAGTTGCGTACCGATTGTTTGGATTTGGCATTCAATGCATCATTCGCTTCATCCATTTTCTCAGCCATCACAGACGGGGTGATTTTGTTGTAGTAAATGGTCATCAATAGACGTGTATGGCCTGCTAGCAGTTTAGAAATAACAGGTAGTGGTAATTGCGTATCCATCGTGTAAGCGGTGATTAGCGAGACACGTAAGCTATGTAATGGGAAAAGCGTAGCAAGCTTAGAACCATCGTACTTATCTTCAGGATAATCTATAACCAGCTTTAAACGTTCGCCGTTATCAAGAGTATCCCCTTGAGCTGCAATTTTATTTTCTAGGGTTAGTAAAAGTTGGTACCACAACGATGTTATGTTTGAGTCCCCGGTTAGCGGCTTATTCTTATCGTCACCTTTTGCTGAGGCATCGCGAAACAAAAACGCAGTTTCTCCCATGTTTTCTAGCTGCTGGATAGTTTTAGGTTTTCCTGTATGCTTTTTAAGCAGCGTGGTGCAATTCGTTGGCTTGTAAATAGGATTGTATTTTTCTTGCCAATTGCGCAGTTTTTCCAGCCAATACAGCACTTCCTCATTTTGCCAAGGAATAATGTAGCCGCATTCAAGCTCATTTTTATTTTGATCGGCTGTCTTATTGGTATTAATATACAGTCCAGTCGAATACTGCCCGGTTATGGTGTCGTGCATGCGACGAAATACCCCTTTTCCAAAAGGACGCTTGGGGTTACCTAGTACGAAGTCGTTCTTATCGTTGAGCCCCCATCGTCCGTTTTTATAACGCCATGTGTCGGCTTCTCCACTATCTAACATGCGTACCTGATAAGTACGAAGTGGTAAATGTAGCTTTATAAAAATCGCCATCGATTTGACGGGAGACCAGAGTTGATAAATTGTGATTGTTTTATTGTTCCGAATAACTTCTTTCGAGCGCCACACGCAATCAGGGTCGGATTTATCAACTTGCTCTGACTCAACCTCGAACCAGTCACCATCTCTACCTGCTTTACCTTGCCCAGTTTGTTGCTGTGCCCATGTCCAGTGTTTAAAATGACGGTAATGAAAGGCCTGATGCAAGGTTTCGCCTTGCTGAAGGTTTTGCTCAATAACTGCCAGTTTTGCTTTATTTGGTAGTGGGCATAAAATTTGGCGTAAGTCCTGAATATAGCGATAGGGCAACGGATTGCGCACAGTTTCAATGGATGAATGAGTCACTGTAATTTTATTTAATGGGTTTTTAACCAAAGGTATTATATTTCCCTTATCATCTTCCTCAGAAAAATGTTTAGTAATGATAAAGTCGACAAAATCTTTAGGATAGTTTACCGCTTGTCGTACATTGGTCGGATAACTAACTCTCGTTCTCGCTGCCTTCTCTAACTCGGCACTGCTGCATATATGACCGTTATATCCTTTGAAAAACAGCCCCACATCGATGGCGTAGGGGGCATAATTTAGGATGTAAGTTTCAAAAAAAATCTTTAGCGCATCACTCTTATGGTTAATTCCGGCAGTTTGCTTTGCCATCCATTCAGCCGCGAATTCTTGCCACTGAATCCACTTGGAACCATGTGTAGTGAGCATCCAAGAAAAGCTGAAATCTGATGTCCGTTCACCGCGCTTTTGGGCTTTTAATTTTTCCATTATGACCCTCTCATCTTTGGATGCTTACCAGTGAAATACCCTTGTGGGTCAATGTCATCGAATCCATACTCGATCAACTCTTTCCAATCCAAGGGTTTGATTTTGGATTCAGGGTTTGCCAATTGCAGCGTAGCTTGGGTCAGTTCGTCAGAAATTTTCTTCTGACTTTTACCTGTATAGGGTAGTTGTGAGTCTAGGGATTTGTGGTGCATGCAGCGGCGTATGACCAAAGGGTTAAGCCCTGAATCATCCAACCGTCTACCGTAATTATGTCTATGTCCATGTGGGTCTAAACCTTCTGTTTTGTTAGACTCTAAGCCAATACGTTTTAATCCGTTGGCATAGTTGTCGTAGAAAGCAGACTTTGTATAAGGATTACTTAGTGCGCTGTGATGAAAGGAAATAAACGCATAAGGGTGGTGACAGTCAACACTGGCACGGTACTTTTGATAGTCTTTCCAAAGTGACATAAACACTTTGCCGTAATCAGTAGGGAACCACTGAACCTGTATGTAGTTATCTTTATGGTCAACCACACGGTTCTTCCAACCAATGTGAATTGTGCCTTTCATGCGCTGGCGAGGGATACGACCATACTGTTCTTTTAGATAGGCTTCTCTATTTTGTGTACCAGAGCGACTACGCCAACCATCCGGGGCTTTTCCGTCTATTTCGTTATAAATTCTGACAATTGCGGAATCAGGATTATTCGGATCTTCAAATACGTCGGTCACCCAAAGCGTTAACGTTTCGCTTCCCCGCAACCCGCCACCATGCATGAGCAGGAGAATTAACTTATCTCTGAGCGCCACACGCGGGTCTTTCGCACCGCCTATACCATTCATATAAAAATCTTCCCAATGACTTTCAGGGAATGCAATTGCGTCATCTTCGATTTTTGTGAGCGCCGTTCGACCTTTAATAGTTCGTGCCTTACGGATGGTTTTATTGACCGTCTTATCTTTGATATGACCAAGAAAGTCGTTCTGGTTTTTGCGATACCATGCAGCGTAATTGAGTCGTTGCTCATGAGGCATGGCATCACGCAAAGAGTTCATTGTTACAGTACCTTGTTTTTCTGCCAACCAATCGGTGAATATAGTCAGTCGATGGATGTGCGCATTCACGTTACGGGTTGAAGTTGGCAACCAATACAAACAAGATGGATCAATCCCATCCTCGCCAACAGTTCCCGTATATAAACGCTTAGAAAAGGTCTGAAAGAGTAACTTCGGATCGTCAAACAACCCTCTATTCGCTTCCATGTAATCTAACAGCAAGGACACCGCTTGAAGAAACCCGTTCATTACAGAGTGACTCACACCGTCAGCCTCTAATTTGAGTAGGTAGTCAGTTACAGTACTCAGTTCTCCTTGCTCTGTCAGTAAGATAGGAATCTGGCTTTTGATACCTGTATTGTCTTCTACAATAGTCGCCCTGACTTTAACTGATGACAAATTATATTCCCCATACACACAATACACATTAAACACTGTATATCTACATGTATAATTGAGCAAGAAAAAGGCAGATCTCTCTGCCTTAGTACACATTATACACCCTTTAGGTTACTGTATATAAACAAAGCGTGCTCTTTAAGTTCAGTATAGAAGTGTTCTTACAAAATGAAGTGGCTTATTTAAAGCTAGGACAATGGTGATCGGCGCGCCACACCAATTGTCTTGAACCTTGCATTGTTTGTAATAAATCTCTACCTGACATTTGCGGGAACGCTAACAATACCTTGAGATCAAGAGGAGAGGTTCCGTCTTTCTCATAGGCTCTTACATGAGTAAAAGTCGATTGTAAGTGTTTGAACAGCATAGTCTTAGTAAGACAAATTCCAAAGTTATCGCGTTTCATTGCCTGGTTTCCTTTTCAACAATGTTTATACGTTATGTTTTTTATCCTGTTTCTATCGGACGTTGCCACTGATCGATACTTCCTGCTCATCAATGTTTTATTATTGGGCGCTGATTTATCAGTCACCTCTGAGTTGTCTACCTGTCTGTCGCGTAAATAGAGATGTATGAATGAGGTTAGGTAGGTAACCTGTTTGTTCAACAATCGTAACGACGAGCGTGCAACTTTTAGTTATAGATACGTCCAGTGAGCGAAGGCTTGTTGCCTTTTTGTTAATCTAAATTTCGATTTAAAGCGCGGTCTGAAAATCATGACTTATGGCTTGGCAACAACGAACTTCTTCATATGCAACGATTATAATTGTATTTATTTTAAACAACCTAAAAAACACCTAAAAGCTTAGTGATCTAGCTCAATATTTATTCGTTTATTTTGCTTTTCAAGCTAATTCGTTCTAAAAGTGAACGATTAATCGAAGTGAATAACGTAAAGGGTTATCAATTAACAACCTGCTCAATTATTTAGTTGAGTAGCAGTCACAAATTCACGTACCTAGAAAGGTCATGCGATTAACTTGGTGTTAACATCATTCGTCTAACACTAGGGACGGTGGAATATGAAATGGAGCAGTATCAGTTTCCGTAAAAGGTTACTGATTATCATGACGGTCACTGGCCTTGTTGAGCTTTTGATACTCTCAGGTGCTGGTTTTTACTACATCAAACAATCTCAAGAACAAGAGATGGGTTTGAAAGCGTTAGGTGTTGCTGAATTTCTATCTGAATCGCCACTGGTCACCAGCATTATCCAAGAAAATGGAACGTTGGATCCTAACGGCGTTCCCTACGTTCTGTCTGAAGAAACCCAAGTTAAGTTTCGTAACCTTACCCAACTCATTGGTGCGGCGTTTATCGTTGTGGGAGATGATAAAGGTATCCGCCTGATTCACCCTTATGATGACAGGCTCGGTAAACCAATGCGTGGTGGCGATAACCAAAAAGCGTTGATATTGGGCGAGTCTTATGTGTCGACGGCTAAAGGTTCACTTGGCTTCTCTGTCCGTGGTAAATCTGCGGTAAAAGACCACCAAGGTGCCGTTATTGGGGTAGTGTCGGTGGGTTATCTATTGGATTCTTTGCAAGATCGAATCGAACCTTACTTAGCCTTTTTGATTGTGATGGCGTTGCTGGTGGTTGCCGTCAATGCGGTGATTTCAAGCTATGTGTCTCGCCGTTTTCAGCGCGCTATTTTAGGCTTTGAGCCAGAAGAAATTGGCCGCTTATATGTAGAACTTGATGTGACTATGAGTACCGTGAAAGAAGGTATTTTGAGCATTGATAAGAACGGCATTTTGCGCTCAATAAACAAAAGCGCGTGCGATATTTTGTCCATAGACCGAGATAAAGCACTCAATCAGCAACGTCTATCAGATGTATTAGCGGGCAGTGACTTAGAACAGCTGTTATCGACTGGCGATACCGATCACGATGTTGAGCTGTACCTGAACAATAAGCGAATCATTGCTAATCGCAGCCCAATTATAGTGGCTGGTGAGGTGGTAGGGGCGGTATCCAGCTTCCGATTGCGAGATGAAATCAACGATTTAACAGACCAGCTCTCACAAACCAAAGAGTATGCTGATCTACTGCGTTCGCAAACCCATGAGCATCAAAATAAGCTAAACACCATTAGTGGCTTGATTCAAATGGGCGAGCTGGATTCTGTTCAACAATTGATTGGTCAAGAAACCGCTCATTACCAGAGCTTAATTGAGTTCTTAAGAGAGACAGTGAAAGATCCATTGATTGCAGGCATGCTTTTAGGCAAAACAGAGCGAGCTCGAGAGATTGGTTTGGAGCTTAAAGTTGAAGAGGGGTCAAGGCTTGAGGCATTACCCGCTTGGTTAAACGCAGAGGATGTCGTGACGATTCTTGGCAACCTGATTGATAACGCGTTTGATGCAACCATGATGGCAATTAAACAAGAAGGGCCAATAGCACCAGCTCGTCGCGTAATCGATGTGTCGATCAGCGATTTTGGCAATGAAATTATCGTAGAAGTAGAAGACAAGGGCTGTGGTTTGCCGAAAGACTTGGCGACCAAAGCACTCACCGAAAAAGGCGTATCGAGCAAAGCGAAGCAGAACAGAGGTGTTGGTTTGTATCTCATTAAGCAACTTGCAGATCGTTATCAAGGGCAATTAGAAATGGTTGATAACCCTGATTTTGGGTCACGCATGACGGTGTATTTACCGAAAGAAGAACAACAATAATAATTGAGCACGGAGCGATCGAGTAAAGATCGTAGTGACGGAAAAAGCATGGTTAAAGGAAGAACATAAATGAACGCAATCACGAGAGTCATGGTCATTGAAGATGATATTGCGATTGCAGAGCTTCACCATCGTTATTTAGAACAGATGGGAGGCTTTGATGTGGTCGGGATTGCGACCACACAGTCTGAAGCATTAATGCAATTGGACATCTTAAAGCCTGATTTGGTTTTATTGGATGTGTATCTACCGGACGGATGCGGACTTGATATTTTGAACCACGTTCGTGGTAGTAATCAGGGATGTGATGTGATTTTGATTACTGCTGCCCGAGATGTCGACACCTTGCAACAGGCGATGCGTGGTGGAGTCGTCGACTATTTACTGAAACCTGTGATGTTTCCTCGTTTGGAAGCGGCACTGAAAAAGTATCAGTCACAGCAGCAAGAGTTTGAAAGTGTGTCTGACTTAAACCAAGGCTTGGTCGACAAGATGCTCCAAGCCAATGCCAAGGCAGATTCTCGAAAGGTTTCTACGTTACCTAAAGGGATCGATGGTGTAACGCTTGATAAAATTAGAGCTATTTTCCAACAAGCCGACATCGCTGATATTACTGCGGATGAGGCAGGCGAACGCATTGGAGCAAGCCGAACCACCGCTCGACGCTATTTGGAATTCCTTATCACGACTGGCGAGTTAGTGGCTGACTTAAATTACGGGTCAGTAGGTCGCCCAGAACGCTGCTACAACAAAGCTAGAAGATAGATTTAGCGACAACAAGTCACAAAGATAAACGCGATGCTATCAAATAAATATAAAGCCAGTTGAGTAAGCTGGTTTTGGTTTTTTCTCCCTTTCTTATTGCTCACTCCACCGACCAGATACCGTTCTTTCTTGACTACAATGTTTGAGAATGCCGATTTGCTTCTTCTTCCGGATAGAACAGCTGAGTTATCGATTATAATTTGTTCGAAATCAGTCAATATTTAATCGATTGCTTTCACAGTGGTTGATGTAAATCAAATACTCATAGACAATACTGTCCCGAATAGAGGTGATAGCTTTCACCCTCGTTTACCAAACGCATTCTCAAGTGTAATAGGCACTCGCTATTGATGTAATAGCCAAGACCTATTATCTATTTTCGTATGTCGCTGATACCTTTGGCGAATACTAAAAACCTTGTTTTTATAGGAAAGATGATGGTAATACCTGAAAACAGCAGCATCGTTATTTTTGGTGCGTCGGGAGATCTAACTTACCGCAAGTTAATTCCTGCTTTGTACCACCTGTATGCTAGCAATCAACTTCCAGAATCCTTTGCGATTCTTGGAGTGAGCCGTACTGAGTACAGCGACGAGTCTTACCGTGAGAAGCTGAAGAAGTCTCTTCAGGAAATGGAAAAAACTGAGCCAGAGACGCTGAATGCATTTATTGAACATCTGCATTATCAAGCGATCAACACTTCAGATGTAGACGATTACGCTCGTCTAGCACAACGTCTGGATAAGCTTGAGCAAGACTACCAATTCGAAAACCATAACACACTGTTCTACTTGGCAACCCCGCCAAGCCTTTACGGTGTGATCCCAGCAAACCTTGCTGCACATGGCCTAAACGATGAGAAGAACGGCTGGCGTCGTCTGATTATTGAGAAGCCATTTGGTTACGATCTAGCATCAGCTCAAGCGCTGGATGAAGAGATCCATCATCACTTCCAAGAACACCAGATCTACCGTATCGACCATTACCTTGGTAAAGAAACGGTACAAAACCTTCTAGTGCTTCGTTTCTCAAACGCGATGTTTGAACCTCTGTGGAACCGTAACTTCATTGAATACGTTGAAATCACAGGTGCTGAGTTCCTTGGCGTTGAAGAACGTGGCGGATACTACGATGGTTCTGGCGCAGTTCGTGACATGTTCCAAAACCACCTGCTACAAGTGCTAGCGATGGTAGGTATGGAGCCGCCTGCACAAATTAACGCTGATTCTATTCGTGATGAAGTGGTTAAAGTGCTTCAGTGTCTGAAACCATTAGAAGAAGATGATCTGCGTAAAGATTTAGTATTAGGTCAGTACACAGCATCAGATGTTCGTGGTCAGCACCTACTAGGTTACCGTGAAGAGCATGGTGTAGCGGATGATTCTCGTACCGAGACTTATATCGGCTTGAAAGCTCACATCAATAACTGGCGTTGGAATGGGGTTCCTTTCTACGTACGTACAGGTAAACGCTTACCAACACGTGTGACTGAAATCGTGATTCACTTTAAGAACACGCCACACCCAGTATTTGGTCAAGATGCACCAGAGAACAAGCTGATTATCCGTATCCAACCGGATGAAGGTATTCAGATGAGCTTTGGTTTGAAAGAGCCAGGCGCAGGCTTCAAAGCAAAAGAAGTGAAAATGAACTTCTCTTACTCTGACTTGCCTGAAACTCAGATGCTGACGGCTTATGAGCGTCTTCTTCTTGATGCACTGAACGGTGATGCGACTCTGTTTGCACGTACCGATGCGGTAGAAGCATGTTGGAAGTACGTTCAACCAATCTTAGACTTCAAGCAAGACCCTCAAGCACTGTTTGGCTATGCTTGTGGTACTTGGGGCCCACAAGAAGCCGATGAGCTTCTGCAGCGTGATGGCCGCGCATGGCGTTTCCCATGCAAAAACTTAACAGACACGGATTACTGCGAACTATGATCAATCACAAGATCTTTGCAACGCCTGAACTAGTCGTTGAAAACCTAGCAAACGAAATGAAAGCTTACAGCGAGCAGGGCAAGCCTGTTCACATTTCATTGTCGGGTGGCAGCACGCCAAAAATGCTTTTCAAGCTTTTAGCTCAAGCACCATATGCAGAAGGCATTCAATGGAATAACCTTCATTTCTGGTGGGGCGACGAACGTTGCGTTGCACCTGATGATGCAGAAAGCAACTTCGGCGAAGCGAACGCGCTACTTTTCTCGAACGTGAACCTTCCGGCAGAGAACATCCACCGCATCCGTGGTGAAGATGAGCCAAAAGCAGAAGCAGAGCGTTTCGCGAAAGAAATGGCAGATGTGATTCCAACTGAAAACGGCACGCCTGTATTCGATTGGATTCTGCTAGGTGTTGGCGCAGACGGCCACACAGCTTCACTATTCCCGGGTGTAACTGACTACCAAGATGAGAACCTATCTGTATTAGCTTCTCACCCAGAGTCGGGCCAGATCCGTGTTTCTAAAACAGCGAAAGTTTTAGAAGCAGCAAAACGAATCAGCTACCTAGTACTGGGTGCAGGTAAAGTTGAGATCGTTAAAGAAATTCATACAACTCCTGCTTTAGAACTGCCTTACCCGGCAGCGAAAATCCAGTCTAAAACTGGTGAGACAGAGTGGTTCCTAGATTCAAATGCAGCAAGTGCTATCGCATAAGTGCGAATAGCCGCAAGGAGATAAAATAATGAAAGGTGATATCGGTGTAATTGGCCTAGCAGTAATGGGTCAGAACCTTATCCTAAACATGAACGATCACGGCTTCAAAGTTGTGGCTCACAACCGTACTGCTGCGAAAGTAGACGAGTTCCTAGAAGGCCCAGCTAAAGGTACTAACATTGTTGGTGCTTACTCTCTAGAAGAGCTAGTTGAGAAGCTAGAAGCGCCACGTAAAGTGATGCTTATGGTTCGTGCTGGTGATGTTGTAGATACGTTCATCGACAAGCTTGTACCACTTCTAGACAAAGGCGACATCATCATTGATGGTGGTAACACTAACTTCCCAGACACTAACCGTCGTGTTGCCGCTCTTCGCGAGAAAGGCATCCACTTCATCGGTACGGGTGTTTCTGGTGGTGAAGAAGGCGCTCGTTTCGGTCCTTCTATCATGCCAGGCGGTTCTCCTGAAGCTTGGGAAGCGGTTAAGCCTATCTTCCAAGGTATCTCTGCGAAAACTGACGCGGGTGAGCCTTGTTGTGATTGGGTTGGTAACGACGGTGCTGGTCACTTCGTTAAGATGGTTCACAATGGCATCGAATACGGTGACATGCAGCTTATCACTGAAGCATACCAGTTCATGAAAGATGGCCTAGGTATGAACCACGACGAAATGCAGGCTGTATTTGCTGACTGGAACAAAACTGAGCTAGACAGCTACCTAGTTGAAATCACTGCTGATATCCTTGGTTACAAAGATGAAGACGGTGAAGCGCTAGTTGAGAAGATCCTAGACACTGCTGGCCAAAAAGGTACGGGCAAATGGACAGGTATTAACGCACTAGACATGGGTATCCCACTGACTCTAATCACTGAGTCTGTATTCTCTCGTTGCCTGTCTGCGCTTAAAGACCAACGTGTTGAAGCTGAAAAACTGTTCGGTAAAACTGTTGCTCCAATCGAAGGCGACAAGCAAGAGTGGGTTGATGCAATCCGTCAGGCTCTACTTGCTTCTAAGATCATCTCTTACGCTCAAGGTTTCATGCTAATGCGCGAAGCGTCGAACGAAAACGGCTGGGATCTAAACTACGGTAACGTTGCACTTATGTGGCGTGGCGGTTGTATCATCCGTTCTGCATTCCTAGGCAACATTCGTGATGCTTACGAAGCGAACCCAGAGATCGCTTTCCTAGGTTCAGATGCATACTTCAAAGGCATCCTAGACAACTGCATGGGCGCTTGGCGTAAAGTTGCAGCTAAGTCTATGGAATCGGGCATCCCAATGCCATGTATGACTTCTGCACTGACGTTCCTAGACGGCTACACTACAGCTCGTCTTCCAGCGAACCTTCTACAAGCTCAACGTGACTACTTCGGTGCTCACACTTATGAGCGTACTGACCGTCCACGTGGTGAATTCTTCCACACAAACTGGACTGGTACAGGCGGCGACACTGCTTCTACAACTTACGACGTATAATCGTTAGTTAGAATCAGTAAAGAACACGTTCGTTCTTTCAGCTGAGACTAGAAAACAAAAGGATGCCAATTGGCATCCTTTTTTGTTGGTTCGCGTTTTCTTTGGTCTACACAACCAAGGCGTTACAGTTCAAGGTGTCACAGCTCAAGCTGTCATGACGTGCGGTTGAACATCGTCATTGTATTGTTCCCTAATTGCCATAAAGCCATCTAGGTTCTGTTTAAGAGCCACAACACATTCAGGGTCGAACATTGACCCTGAGTGAGCCTCAATGTAATCCATGACTTCATCGAGTGTCCACGCGTGCTTATAGGCTCTTTTGCTCATCAGCGCATCGAATACATCGGCTAATGTCACGATGCGTGCTTCGAGCGGTATTGCTGTGTTACTCAAAGCATCGGGCAACCCTGTGCCATCAAACCTTTCATGATGATGACGTACGATATTTTTAATGAATTGGATTTCCTCAGAACACATAGCGCTATGGCATGATAGGGCAACCACATTGTTAATCATTTCTTCACCGTACAAGGTGTGGTTGTCCATCACGGCTCTTTCTTCTTCATTAAAGCGTGCGCTACTGAATAGCACTTTATCTGGAATTCGATATTTACCTATGTCGTGAAAGGGCGCATACAGCCGAATTCGGTGAATGAATTGGTGCGTTATTTCTTCCTTGCTGTGTGACAGAGTACGAGCAATGTGTTCACTGTATTTACCCATGCGAATAAGGTGTTCTTTAGTCTCTGGGTCTCTCGCATGACCCATGTTTAAAGCAATCGCTAAAGAGGATTGAAAGTGACGTTGGCGCTCAAACCATTGAATGAAAAGGCTAGAGATCACTTGAGTGAGATAAGCGATATCACACTGGATGGTTTGGTTAGCAAAGAACCCCGTTGATGAAGCATTGATAAACACAAACCCAAGATTACTTTCTTGATGATGAATAGGTGTTGTGTAACTGCTTTGATGACCGATATCGAGCAAGTGAGATATTTGTTTGGTTGGGCTAATGGTGGTGAGGTCGTGGATGATTCGAGTATCTAAAGACTCAGCCATTCTAGATAAAGCTGATTCTGGCTTTAGTTCTTGCTCGATGTAGCGATGCTCAGCTTCTTGGCACAGAGTATCCGAAACAAAATAATTCGATGCTCTATTTTCATTGCACAGCACGACCGAAAGCCTAGATAGAATGGGGTAATGTTCGCGAGCTAGCCGAAAGAGATCATCAACGATGGCGATAATGTCTTTATCTTGGGCGGCTACTCTGCTGATTTGGGAGTAGTCAAACATGGTCAAAGCCAACCTTTATTTATAGTTATATCATTGTTTAATATCATTATTAGTAGGTTTCTATACCACTTCTAACATAGCACCTCGCTGTTAATTAGCAACACTGCGTTCTAATAAGTTTAAATTCCATTGGTAAAGTAGGGATATTTCATTCTTCTATCATGGTTTTTGTTAACTTGAGCTAGTTTGGTGGATCTTTAAGACAGACCCTTTTTAGTAGGGGCGGCTGTATTACACGCAACATCAGGATGGTAAGTGACCATATTAAAATTAAATTGAAAGATAAATAGGATAACGAGCATGCTTTATGCCATCATAAAGGCATAGATAAGGGCAATGGATGATATGCCCAAATGATTGAGCTAGAAGCGGTCAGTGATGACGGTGTTCTAGAGTAAATTCAAGGCCTTTAGTTGCCTTGGAAAAGGTAATGTTATGACTGAAGAAGAAAGAATCGAACTGCAACAAAACAACCCACTGCATGGCTTAAAGCTTGAAACTATGATCAACGAATTAGTGGATCATTACGGTTGGGAAATTTTGGATGCAGCAATGCGCATGAACTGCTTTAACACTAAGCCGACAGTAGCAAGTGCCGTTAAATACTTGAAGAAAACAGAGTGGGCTCGTGAGAAAGTAGAGAATTTCTACCTTTACCGTTTCAAGCGCATGCCTAAAGCTTCTGATATCGAATACCAGATGCCTCCGCGTTCACGTACATTCCGTCACGGGTTAGAACCTCGTGAGCCAATGGAATTAACGGTTGAATCGATTCTAGCATCACAAGCTAAAGCAGCGTCTGCATTTAAAGAGCGCCGTGGCGGCAACGGCCGTAACTTTCGTCGTTAATAGAAATGCGTCGCTAGTAAAAGGGCGTCGTTAGTTTTAACGTCTTTATGTAAAGGCGTAAGTTGAACATCGTCAGATAGCCAAAGCCTTGACTGCAAAATACAAAAGGAGCCTAAGTGCTCCTTTTTTAGTGCGTGTCGCTTTAGTCGTTCGTCTTAAGCTTCGCGGTTCTTTCTTTGATTCTTCCAAAGGTCAACGCCATAGACAATAGCGCTGATCAGTAAGAATAGCGCTGACACAGAAAACAGAGCGGGCATTTTTAGAATCCACGCGAATGTGGCAGCAAGAAAAGCGACAAAGCAAATGAGTCGACTTGATGACATGACATGACCGAGTTTAATGTTCATAACGCCTCCTAATGAAGTCTCACTTTCGACAGGAGAATTATCCCACCTTTGGCAAAATAAAGGCTAAAAAACAGTCTAAATTGTTATCAAATTTGCTAATTAAAGGGCTCGTCTCACACATTTTGGCTTGGTTATTTTATGGTTCATAAAATAACCAGTCGAGGGGCTTTGTCAATTCTTTATACTTAACGATTTGCGTTGTGTTTTGCTAACGAAAACCGTGATTGCTGCACGAAGCAGTTCGAATAAAAGCTAGTTGGTATAGAACCTACTTAGCATAAAACTTACCTAGCATAAAAGAAGTAAGCGGTAATCAAAAAGCTCGCGATGATCACTGTGGTGCGAACATATTGTTGTGGGATACGACGAGAAACTTTTGCTGAATAGTAACCACCGACCAATGTCCCAAACAAAACGGCCATGCCTGACGGCCAATCAATCGAACCATTCACAACAAAGAACACGATTGCCGCGAGTGATGCGCATGCCGATACCAACAATTTGATGCCATTCATCACGTTGATATTGGTATACCCTGCCAGTGCCAAGTAGCTCAATGTCACAATGCCTAAGCCTGCATTAAAATAACCACCATAAACACACACGATCAAAAGTAATAAGGCTGAAAAGAACGCGCCTGCGCTGGTGGCGTGCTTATGTTTAGCGGTTACTTTCTTTAGCCATTTATTGAGTGTGCCACCAAAGGTAAAAAGTAGAGCGGCGAACAGTAATAACCAAGGGACGGATTGGGTAAATAGCGCTTCTGGCGTGTGTAGTAGTAAAAATGCACCAATGCAGCCGCCAATTATACATAGCCCGACAACGAGTTTGAGTTGTTTGGTGCCAGATTGGATTTCATGGCGCAGTGCGCAAGCACCACTGATGTAACCAGCGCATGAAGCAAAGGTATTGGTCGCGTTGGCCGCAATCGGAGGGACGCCTGCGAATAACAAAGCGGGGAAGGTGATGAAGCTGCCTCCTCCTGCAATGGAATTCAACACGCCACCAATCACACCTGACAAGAATAGAATCAACCAATCCATAGTTTTAGAATCCAATGCGTTAAATGATGAATCACCTTACTTGATTTTGTTATTAATATCAGGGATATGTGTTTTTCAGGAGTCGGATTGTGAGTTTGCTACCATCTTAGAGCTGTGGTTTTTTGAAATGACTGATACGAAAAAAGGAGCCTGAGGCTCCCTTTATTTCGTTTTGTTTTCTAGGCTAAGCCAAGTTTATACTTCAACAGGCTTTGCTCTAAAGCTCTTGAACAGCTTAACCAGAATAGGACTAGATAGAACCAATACCGCTAAAATAGTGAAGGTCATGGTGATAGGGCGTTCCCAAAGGAAGCTGAGTTCACCATCACTGATCATCAGTGCGCGTCTCAAGTTCTCTTCCATCAAACCACCTAATATGAAGCCAAGCAGTAACGGTGCGAGCGGGAAGTTGGCCAGCCTTAACGCTATCGCCGCCATTGCCACAATTAGCATAACAAACACATCCATCGTGTTGAAAGACACCAAGTACACGCCTGTGATTGAGAAGAAAATAATCATTGGCAGTAGTACCGTTCTTGGTACCGCTAGCAGTTTAGAGATGTAAGGGATTAAAGGCAGATTCAAGATAACCAGCACGATGTTGCCAAAGTACATCGAGATAATCACCGACCAAAATACATCTGGATGTTCCACGAACAAGCGAGGGCCTGGCTGAATACCGTAGGCAATCAACGCACCAAGCATAATCGCGGTTGTACCAGAACCGGGAATACCGAGTGTTAACAGCGGTACAAATGAGCCACTTGACGCTGCATTGTTTGCTGATTCAGGAGCAACAAGACCACGAATACTGCCTTTACCAAACTCTTTCTGCTTGTCTTTTGGCGCTAGGCTGCGTTCCATGCCGTAGCTTAAGAAAGCTGCGATAGTCGCGCCAGCACCCGGAAGCACGCCAGTGAAGAAGCCAAGAATTGAAGAGCGAATCGAAACGGGCGCGACTTCTTTGAACTCTTCTTTGGTCACTTTCATGCTGCCAATATCGGCCATCTTTTGGCTTTCTTCGCCGCTGGTGTCTTTCTCAGGTTTCAAAATACCCATTAAAGTCTCACCTAAAGCGAATGTTGCCATAGCAAGAAGTAGGAAACTAAAGCCATCCATTAGGTCTGTTAGGCCAAACGTGAAACGTTCAACACCGACGCCTTTATCGATACCAACAGTAGACAGCATCAAACCAAGAATGGTCATCATCCATGCCTTTATTACCTGACCTGGGCCTGCAAACGCCGCTACAGCCGATAGACCTAACAACATCAATGCAAAGTAGTCTGACGACTGGAAGCTCAATGAGACACTTGCTAGAGCCGGTGCTGCAATCAAAAGCATGATTGCTGACAGCGTACCGCCAGTGAAAGAAGAGTAGGCTGCTAGTGCCAACGCTTTACCAGCTTGGCCTTTTTGTGCCATTGGGTAGCCGTCGAATGCGGTTACTACCGTTGAAGAACAACCTGGAGCATTGATTAAGATTGATGACGTTGAGCCACCAAATACTGCGCCGTAGTACACACCTGCCATTAAGATTAAGCCAGAAGAAGGATCTAGGCCGTATGTAATCGGGATCATCAACGCGATCGCTGAAATTGGACCTAGCCCCGGAAGCATACCGATGAAGGTACCCACGAAGCAGCCCACAATTACCATCATGATGTTCATTGGCATCACAGCGGTCGAAAGTCCTTGTAAAATTCCGTCTAACATAATGTTATCCCTACCAAAGAGTGAAGATTAAGCCAGGCTCTAGGTAGATATCTAAGCCTTGAGTTAAAAGAAGAAAGAATGCGATAACAAAAGGGAACGATGCCCCAAATAAAACCGCTTTACGGCGCTCACCCAATAGGTAAAAGCCAGCAAGCAAGAAGAAGCTAGTTGCTAAAACAAAGCCAAGATAAGTCAGTCCAACACCGTACAAAGCCATTAACACTAAGAAGCCAATCAGCAGTTTCCAGTTCAGCGGCGTTGTGTCACATGTGACTTTTTTATCCGGTTGTCCTGTTATTAGCAGGATCAACGAGAGGCCAATGCCGATAAACGTCAACAGGGTAGGTAAGGTTCTTGCTGTAAAGGGTTCGTACTCGTCACCGGGAAACAAAGGAATCAGCGTGGTTTGGTAGCCGTAGCACAAGCACGCCAGCATAAAGATCATGGCTCCGATGCGATCCTTCGAAAGCAAAGATTCCTTACTCAGAAATTTGGTTGGTAAGTCCGACATATCCAACTCCATTTGGGGTGGTATAAATAGTAAAAAAGCCGTACATGAGCGAGTTAATGAAGAATGTCTGGGATCACTAACCAAAGGTAAGCGAATTACGGTACTGGTTTATCAGCCACTTGCGTTTACAACGAATCGGCAAGCGTTAGTAATACGTCTACGAATAAACAAAGGAGTTTGAAGTTAACTCATGTACGGCGAAACAAGGAAAGAGTAAGAGGGCACATAGACCCTCTATGGTTGTTGGTTATTTCAAGAAACCAAGCTCACGCATTAGGTCGCCCATCTGTTTTTCTTGGTCTTCTAGGAAGGCGTAAAAATCTTTGTCAGCTTTGTAGTTGTCAATCCAACCGTTACGGTCACGAACCACTTGCCACTCATCGGTTTTGTACATTTTGCCTAGCGCTACATTCCATTCGTCGATCTTCGCTTGGCTTGTACCAGGTGCTGCAAAGAAACCACGCCAGTTCGCAAATACAGTCTCATTGCCATATTCAGTTAGTGTTGGGATGTTTGGTGCCGCATCAAGACGTTTTGGTGCCGTTACTGCCAATACTTTTACTTGGCCTGATTTAGACATTTCTAGCACTTCACCAAGGCCTGTCGAAAGCAGTTGTGTTTCGCCAGAAAGCAGTGCCGCCATCGCTTTACCACCTGCATCGTAAGCAATGTATCGCACTTTCTTCGCATCAAAACCTTCGCCTTTGAACGCTGCCGCCACAACAAGGTGATCCATGCTGCCTCGAGCCGAGCCGCCTGCAATTTTCACTTTACGTGGGTTGCTTTCGAATTCTTTTACTACATCTTCCCAAGTGTTGTACTTCGAATCCGCAGACGCAACGATTGCGCCATAGTCGGCAATAGTTGCTGCTACAGGAGTTAGGTCGCGGAAAGATTGTGGGAAGATCCCCGTTAGTGAACGAACAACGATAGGCGTTGAGTTCACCATTAGCGTGTCTTCTTGACGTTGAGCCGTCTCGATTAGGTGTGCAATGGCTTTACCGCCACCACCACCAGACAAGTTTTGGAAAGAGACATTTTCTACGATGTCGGATTTAACTAATACATCACCCGTACCACGAGCCGTCATATCCCAACCGCCACCAGCGCCGCCAGGGATTAGGAAGTGGATTTTTTCTACGTCAGCAGCAAAAGTGTTAAAAGAAAAGGTTGCTGCGATGATAGAAGCCGCAAGAGTAGGTTTCAGTGCCTTGAACATGGTTCACGTTCCTTATGTAGGGGATCTCTTCAATGGAGAGAAACTTATGTTTTATATCCAGCTGCTAAACACACGAGTAGGGTATTGCTTAGCAGATGACGTTAAAGTTAACGGTGTGTTAAAGAATTGTCTGTAATGCGGTGATATTGAGGATAAAGAACATTGGGTGAATAAAGTTCATAAAGTTCACGGGGAGGTGAGGGTGTCCTTACTGTTGGAGACAGATGAAAAAAGAGAGCCACTTGGACTCTCTTTAACAGTTTGTAACTTATGATATATTTAGTGTTTCTCGATCATGATGAACTAGCCAGTGTTGAGCCTTTTAGCAGTTCAGTCGCGCAATCGAAATCGAACTCCTCGAGTGCGCTTTCCAACTTTTTAAATTCCGAAGGTGTTAGCCCAACCACAGCACCGTCCTCAATGTTAAGAACAATGTTGAGAGCTTCGGTGTCATCATTGGATACCGCTTCTAATAATAGGCCGTATAGTTCAGTACTTGGCTGATTAGGCGATGTCTCCGGTTTTGCTTGCTGGTCTCTTGTATTCTCGGTGGCGACTGTTGTGTGGAAGATCGAGTTAGCGATCTCTTGGCTGAGTTCAATCGTGGTTTTGATGACCTTTTCTTTTAGGTCGTCATCGGTAATTTCGGACTCTAGGTTTTCACATAGACTATGCAAGTCGCTAGCTCCGAGGTTACCGGCCACACCTTTGAGGGTGTGCAAGTAACGTTGTTGAGCACTATTTGATAGTTCGACAGTTAAGGTGCTTTTGTCAGAGTAGGCTTCAACAAATCGTTTCAATAGCTTCGTGTATAAGGTGTGATTGTTGCTCGCTCTCATTAATCCCATGTTGGTATCAAGACCGTCAATGACAGGTAACGCCTCGGGTGCTTTTTCTGCGTTGTTGCTATCTTGTGGAGCGTTAGGGGATTCTTGCAGTACAACATTAAATTGCACAGGGTTAGAAGGTGACACCCAATTGGCCAAGGTCGCGAACATCGAGCCGACATCAATCGGTTTAGCGATAATGTCAGTCATCCCACAGTTGAGTGCTTTTTCTTTATCCCGCTCCATCACGTTTGCTGTCATCGCAATGATTGGGGTTTGTGTGTCTTTTATTTTGTTACGTATATGCAGGGTTGCTTCGTAACCGTCCATCACTGGCATTTGGCAATCCATCAAAATACCATCGAAAGGTACGTCGTCAGTTATGGCTTGTTGATAAAGATCTATCGCCTGCTGACCATTCTCGGCAATGGTGACTTTAATTTGTTGCCCCTCTAAAAGCTCTGTTGCGAGCTCTTGGTTTATCTCATTGTCTTCGACCAGCAAGATGTTAGCTCCGGCCAGTTGTTGGACGTTAGCGAGTTGATTTTGTTGTTCTAATTCGCTGCGAGATACGCGGTCTGAGTCGAGTCCATAGAGTGAAACAATAGAGTCATAGAGATGAGATGAGGTGATTGGCTTGTCTAGAATACTCGGTACTTCAAAGCCTCTTTGTTCTATGAATTCAGCAAGCTCTTCTCGGTCGTATGCGGTCAGCATCATGATTTTAGGCATTGTGAGCTGCTGCCCATTTTTGAGCTCTGCTAGTAAGTCTACGCCATCTCGCTTAGGCATCTTCCAGTCGGAGATTACCAAATCAAATGGCTTGTTCTGAGCGTCAGCGGTATGTAACTCAATAAGAGCTTCATCAACGGATGAGCTCAGTGTTGGTGTCAGCTTTAGTGATTCTAGGATATCGCCTACGATCAAGCGGGCGCTGGAGTTGTCATCGACGACTAACACTTTCAAATTGTTAATTAATGCAGGTACGACAACACGGTGTTGCTGAATAGAATGACTAACGCGAGTAGCAATAGTAAACGAAAAGGTCGAGCCTTTGCCAAGCTCCGTTGAGACATGAATATCCCCTCCCATCAGTTGGCTGAGCTCTTTACTGATGGCAAGGCCTAAGCCTGTACCGCCATATTTTCGAGTGGTTGAGCTGTCAGCTTGAGTAAATTTGGTGAACAGCTTACTGGCTTGCTCTTGCTTCATGCCGATACCACTGTCAGAGACTGCAAAGTTCAATTTGATGTCATCGCCTTGTCTTTCTGCTACTGAGATTGAGATCTTCACTTCGCCTTTTTCGGTGAATTTGACGGCATTGTTACTTAGGTTAATCAGTATTTGCCCAAGTCTCAAAGGGTCACCAATAAGGTTGGTTGGCACGTCTCTATCTACTTGAATGAGCAGCTCTAAACCTCGTTCTGAAGCTCGTAAGCCAACCAAGTTAGTAATATTGTCGAGTACATTCTCAAGTTGGAAGTCAACTTTCTCAATGTCGAGCTTTCCAGCTTCAATTTTCGAGAAGTCGAGAATGTCATTGATTAGCCCGAGTAGGGTGTCAGAAGAGAGCTTAACTTTGTGGATATAGTTACGCTGAGCCTTGGTCAAATCTGTTTTCAATGCTAAGTAACTCATACCAATGATGGCGTTCATTGGTGTACGAATTTCATGGCTCATATTAGCTAAGAAATCGGATTTTGCATGGTTCGCTGCATCGGCTTCATCCCGTGCAGCAGCTAGGCTGTGCGTGAAGGTTTCTAAAGCTGAATGCGCTTTGTTGGCGAGCAAACCCATCAACAAAATAATGACGAAGAAAATCAAACCTCCTACGGCCAAATGGGAGGTTACACTAGATGAATCTTTGACATTGACGCTTTCTGCTAAGTGGCGCTGAGAAACAAAATCTCGCAGTGCTAAGAAGCTTTTATCCATTGCTTTGAGTAATTGATGGCCTCGAATTTGTGAACTGACTAACTCAGTGAATTGCGATTCATAGACGCTGATATGGTCGTCAAAGGCAGTAATTTTTACCTCTGGTGCGTACAAGGCAATCAGTCGTTGTGCGTTGCTTGATTTAGATTGCATCTCATTGATTACATGTGACACTTTGTCGGCGATGAGCTTCTGTTCCTTTGAATTTGCGAGCAGAAAATCTCGGTTGAATCTATTTGAACGACTCAGTAGTGTGCGAATCGCCAATAGGTCTTGACCTATGAGCAGTTGGGAAGAGAGTTCTGCTTGAGATTGAGAAATGAGATGATTCAGTTCTGCGACTTGGATCTGTTTAGCTTGATAGAGTAATCCAACCGAACGCGAAAATTCAGAGCCGCTCAAAGTGACTTGATTGATGAGCGAGGCTGTTAACTTTTTAGAAGAGACCGGTACGCCTTGAAGTTGAACTAAGTTGGTGTAATAGCGATTTTTTGCCTTTTCAACAATCTCTAAACGTTGTTGTCCTTTGTCATCTAAAATTTGAGCGTGTAATTCGGTAATCAACTGTGAAGCCTTTTGCATCTCAACCTTGACCAGTGAGTAGGTCTTTAGGTTTCCGTCGAGCAAATATTCTTTTTCAAGGTTTTGTATATTAACGGCGAGAGTAGCGAGTTGACTTGTTTTTAAGGCAACGTTAGTCAATTCTTCGCTAGTTAATCGCAACCCTCGAATATTTTGACTGTTTTGATTAATGGCTTGATTGTGCAAATCTCTCATCTCTCGCAATAGCTCGGTCGCGGCATTAGATCGTTCATCCATTAGCGCTCGGGTAGATTGATTCAACTCAATAAGCCCGACATATTGCTTGAATTGAATCAAATATTCCGTGAGTAGATTGCTCGGAAGTGATTCCGCATATTGATTGGCATAATCGTCGGCTAAACTTATAGTTTGCTTTGCTTCTTGATTAAAGTTGGCAATGACTTTTTCGTTATAGTCGTTACTGAAAGACAACTCGTACACACGCAGTTTATCGAGGGAGGTCAATAGTCGAGTACTAGAAGCGTACTGTTCGACACCGATGAAGCGATCGTTGAGATTGATCCAAGCGCCCACTGCGACGGAAAACACAACGACAGCCGCAACGAGAAAAGAGATTAAGATTATTTTAGAATCAGTAGCAAATCTTGAAACAGTATTCATAAAGTACCTGTATTGATAAAGTACCAGCGAACTTAGTGTTCTGGTTCATCAGAAAAAGAGTCTTTGATCGCTAACATCTCGTCGAGCTTATTTATGAAGATAGGCACTAAGTTAGGGTCAAAATGATGGCCAGCTTGTTCTTGAATCAGCTCAATCGCTTTTTGAATAGGCCAAGCTTCTTTGTATGGGCGTTCGCTAGTCAGTGCGTCGAATACGTCGGCAATCGCTACAATTCGCGCGCTGAGAGGGATATCTTCACCGGATAGCTTGTGAGGGTAGCCGCTACCATCCCATTTTTCATGATGATATAGCGCAATTTCTTGGGCGAGTTTTAGTAGTTTGGAATCGTTATCACCAATGATGTCCCCACCAATGGTGACGTGTGTTTGCATGATTGCCCACTCTTCAGCATCCAGCTTTCCTGGTTTGCCTAATATGGAATCAGGGATACCAATTTTCCCTATGTCATGCATTGGTGCGGCTTGGAAAAGCAGTTCTACCCAATCCTCATTAACGTCCAAGTGCTGAGCCAGAATTTTCGAGTAGTAACTCATTCTTACAACGTGCATTCCCGTTTCATTGTCTTTGTACTCTGCTGCACGACCGAGTTTGCGAATAATCTCCAATCGACTCATTGCCAGAGCTTCCGTTCTCTGCCTTACTTTGCGAGAAAGTGCCAAGTTTTGGTCGTAGAGGGAGATTTGCGTGACAACACGAGCTTTCACAATAGGTGGGCTAACTGGCTTAGTGATGTAATCAACAGCACCTAGCTCAAAGCCCATTTGTTCATCGACCATATCAGTTTTTGCGGTAACAAAAATTACAGGGATATTGGCGGTGACTGGATCATTTTTAAGTCGGCGACACACTTCATAACCATCCATTTCTGGCATCATTATATCGAGCAGGATCAGGTGTGGTTTTGGATGTGAAGAGGCAATCTTTAACGCTTTTTGACCTGATGTCGCAGCTTTAATTTTAAAGTCTTCATTGAGGATACCTGACAGGGTGTGGATGTTGTCTGGGATATCATCAACAACCAGAATAATGGGTTTATCTGTCGTAATTTGATTCATTTTTCGTCCCTAAAAAATTTAATCAGATTGCTATGTTCTATGCTATTAAAGCGTAGTGGAATTTGGTGGAAATGCATGATTTCTGGAGGGTTAATTATTGGTTTTGGAATATAAAAGGAAATAATGGTAAGCGCGTCATGAACCCCGCATTCTAATTAACCGGCACGAAGAATAAGATCAT
>NZ_JBGOOU010000043.1:0-36631 GCF_041439815.1 Vibrio sp. 1F279
TATTCATCAACGAGTGCCCACACAGATTGATAGGTTTAAATTGTTAAAGAGCTTCACTTGCTGAGCGTTCCTTTTAAGTAAGGAGCCTCTCGAAGTGGACGGCCATTCTAGCGAATTAACATTCAGTGTCAAACACTTTTTGAAAATTAATTTTTGTCGCTTTCCGTCTGACTGATTCTTGCTGAAGCCTTGTGGAGTCTGCCGTCTCAGTGGTGTCGCATTATAGGGAACCCTCTCAGCTTAGCAACTACTTTTTCATGAAAAATGAATAAATAGAGCTTAAGTGCCTAATAGTTCACCTAAACGGAAAAAAGAGAGCATTTCTGCTCTCTTTTTGCTCTAAATCTAAAAGAATTCTTAGATAAACGCGTAAGCATCTGCGTACATATGGTCACGCTTTGCTTCTTTATTCTGAGTAAACAAGTCTCTTGCAGCACCTGCCATTTCGAAACGGCCCGCAATGTAGATATCAAAATCAGCTAATGATTCGAAACTTTGCGTGATTGCTTCAAGTACATTACCCGTTTGACCGTGCCAAACTTCAGGTGCTTCTTCTACTACTGGTACAAAATGTACATTGCTGTGTTTTGCTGCAATGTCGACAAGCTCTTCTTTCGCATACAGTTGGCACTCATCTTTTGCGCCCCAGTATAGATGAATCTCTTTTTTACTGTTCTGCGCGATGCAGTGATCGAGAATAGAGCGCACGTAGCTAAAGCCAGTACCACCAGCAATTAGTAACAGAGGACGATCGCTTTCTTCTTTAACCCACGCATCACCGTGCGGAGCATCAATAGCTATGTCGCCATCTTCAGCTTGCGCTTTCTTCATTGCCTCAACAACTTCTGAAGCGTAAGCATTGTGCTCAGCTGCACCAATGTGTAACTCAAGCTCGCCTTCATGACGACAAGGGCTGCTTGCAATCGAAAATGGACGCTTGTCTTTTTCACCCATTTCAACCATCAAGTATTGGCCCGCTTTAAAAGCGACCGGTGTTTCTGGGTGAAGTAGGATTTGGTAAGTGTTACAAGCCAAAGGCTCGATAGATTTCACTTTACATTTAATAGTCATGTTCTTCCTCTCACTAACCCTTAATCGGCAAAGGTTAGAACTAAATTACTTTCTGCAAATGCTTGGCAAGCAAAAATCCAACCTTGTAACTGCTCTTTCTCTGTGAGCATGGGTTCAAGGTGGTAACTCACTTGGCCTTCTAATTTTTTGCACATACACATAGCGCATGCACCAACTTGGCAGCGGTTTGGAAAATTGATATTGCTGTTGAGCGCAGCATCCAAAACCGTTTGCCCTTTTTCTACGGTAAAACTGATATTTTCTGGGTATAAGGTTACTTGGAAGCTCATGAGATTCCTAGTTGTTCCCAAATGCTATCAATCTTTTTAACGACGTCTGGGTTCTTAGTGATTGGAACACCCCACTCACGCAGGCATTCACCTTCAAACTTGTTTGTCGCATCTAGACCCATTTTTGAGTGTCCAGTTTGGTTTTTCAGGAAGAACGTATCTCTTGCCGGATCCATTCTTGTAGTCACCGCCCAGATAATGTCATTCCAGTCACTGACGTTAACGTCACTATCACATACGATGACAAACTTGTTCTCATCGAACTGAGACCAAACCGCTTCAATGATTTTTTTACCGTTACCTGCAGCTTGCTTATCGATAGACACAACGACCATGCACGCATTGTCATTCTGTAAGTGAATATCAATAATTTCAGGGAAGGCTTCGGTTATCTCAGCTAGGCAACCTTCAATATGCTGACTATCTATAGGTAAAGATTTAGCATCAGGTGATAGTGCCAGCTCCGCATCCCACTTCTTAGTAATGTCTAAACCCATTTTTGAGCCTAAACCTACCACTGGCGATGCGAAGTCTAGTGAATCGATAGGTGTGTTCTCTATCATCAGGCTATCACGAGACGGATCCATATGTTCACACATAGCAGCGGTCACTTGAGACCAATCACGTGCGTTAACATCCTCATCGCATACCAAAACAAATTTGGTGTACATGAATTGGCGTAGGAAAGACCATACACCCATCATCACTCGCTTAGCGTGACCTGGGTATTGCTTCTTCATGGTCACTACTGCCATTCGGTAAGAACAACCTTCAGGTGGCAAGTAGAAGTATTCTATCTCTGGGAATTGCTTTTGAAGAATAGGAACAAACACTTCATTTAACGCAACACCTAATACTGCGGGCTCATCAGGTGGACGGCCAGTATAGGTACTGTGATAGATCGGATTCTCGCGCATGGTTACATGAGTAATAGTAAACACATGATGCTTTTCTTTCTCGTTGTAGTAACCAGTATGGTCTCCGTATGGCCCTTCGTCTGCGAACTCATTCGGGTCGATGTAACCTTCCATTACGATTTCAGCACTCGCTGGCACTTCTAAGTCGTTGCTGATTGATTTAACGACCTCAGTTTTGCTACCACGTAGTAAGCCAGCAAACGCGTATTCCGATAAGGTATCAGGAACTGGCGTAACGGCACCAAGAATGGTGGCAGGATCGGCACCAAACGCTACCGATACAGGGAATGGCTTGCCTGGGTTGGTTTCCATCCAATCACGTAGATCAAGCGCTCCACCGCGGTGGGCCAACCAACGCATGATGATTTTATTCTTACCGATCTTCTGTTGACGATAGATGCCTAAGTTTTGGCGTTTCTTGTTCGGGCCACGAGTAACCGTTAAGCCCCATGTTAGCAATGGCGCAACATCGTCTGCCCAACAGCTCATCACGGGGATTTTATCTAGGTCGACGTCATCACCCTGCCATACGATTTGTTGACAGGCAGCCTTACGAAGACGCTTAGCTGGCATATTTAAGACTTGCTTAAACACAGGCAGCTTATCGATAGCGTCTTTAAAGCCTTTTGGTGGCTCAGGTTCTTTTAAGTAAGCAAGCAACTTGCCCACTTCACGTAACTCTTTGACCTCTTGACGCCCCATACCAATGGCTACGCGATCAGGTGTACCGAATAGATTGGTCAAAACAGGCATGTCATAGCCTACGGGATTTTCAAATAAAAGAGCCGGGCCACCAGCACGTAGAGTACGGTCGCTAATCTCGGTCATTTCATAGTCTGGATCGACGGGGTGAGAAATGCGTTTCAACTGACCAATGCTTTCAAGATGGTCGACAAAATCACGTAAATCTTTAAAACTCATAGGACTTCTACATGCTGATTATTCTGCGCTCAGTATATCAAAAAGGGTGACGCTGAGATCCCCCTTTTTAGTGTGGTTATTGAGAGGCAAAATCCACTTTACGGTAATGCTTGCTCGATCAAAGAGCTCTTCACCTGAGGGTTATCATTCACAAGATCTTGCAACCAGCGCGTGTGACCTTGTTTGGCTAATTCACGGGCGACTAATGGCGCTTCATCGGCAATCGCCATCCTAGAGACAAGGAACTGCTTCACCTCTTCTGATAGCGGGTTCACCTTGGTAAGCAAAGTAATCGCTTCATCTTTCAAACGAGGATTCTTAGTCGCTGCCATTACCTGTTCCAACGCGAACGTTTGTTTAGTTTTAGCAAGTCGCTCTAACTCTGCTTGGCTATGATAATCGGCCTTCATTCGCCATAGAATCTTATAGACCTCAGGGTCTTCGCTCACTTGCGCTAATCGAACTACCACCTCGGTAGAGGGTAACCAGCTAACAATAGAAGATGCGGTGAGTTGCCTAGTCAGATAGTCGACCGCTTCAGGAGACAAACTGTCTAGCTCTCGAATTAGTAGCGCTTCTCGTGTTTGAACTTGATACTCAGGCCCTGACAACCACTCATTAAGGTTAAGTGTCTGCTTTTCTGCATCCAGTACAAACACCAGTGTCTTCTGGTCTTGGTGCCATTGCTTAATCAGTCGATTAGCAATCGAAGGGTAATTAAAAGCAGGTACCGTAAACTCGTAGCCATCCCCACGCTCTAATACTTGGTAGGTCGGCGTGATAGCGAGTTGCTGTTCTATGAAAATAGACATCTTAGGGGTGAGAACGATCTCTTGCTGTTCGATCTTCTTCAAGAGCCGGTAACGAGCCACCTCTTGCTGGGGAAATGTCAGACGCTCAAGCGAAAAGCGTAGCGAATTGACTTCGTCACGCACGACAAGCTCGAGTAATTCAGCAGTTTTCAGTTTTACTTGATCATTCTCAAGCCAAGACTCTACTGTAAGTGGAGACATCTCGGTGGCATAACTCATACCAACCGGTGAAAGTAACAGTGAAGTAGACAGGAGTAATGATGACAACAGTCCATGTTGCATTTTAACTTCCTCGTAACACTTTTGCCCATTCTGCAAGCTGTCGCTACAAAATGCAAATAAAAAGCGCCACCCGAAGGCAGCGCTTTTTAATAACTATAAGCTATATCAATACTACTGACGACGCATTGCGTCAAAGAACTCATCGTTCGTTTTAGTCATTGCTAGCTTGTCGATAAGGAATTCCATCGCATCGATTTCGCCCATTGGGTGAACAATCTTACGCAGAATCCACATCTTCTGTAGTTCATCGTTCTTGGTAAGAAGCTCTTCACGACGAGTACCTGATCGGTTGAAATCAATCGCTGGGAATACGCGTTTTTCAGCAATCTTACGGTTAAGGTGCAGTTCCATGTTACCTGTACCTTTGAATTCTTCGTAGATAACTTCATCCATCTTAGAACCAGTATCAACCAGTGCTGTTGCGATGATAGTTAAGCTACCGCCTTCTTCTACGTTACGTGCCGCACCGAAGAAACGCTTTGGACGATGTAGAGCATTCGCATCAACACCACCAGTAAGAACTTTACCTGATGAAGGAATCACAGTGTTGTAAGCACGAGCTAGACGAGTAATTGAATCCAGTAGGATAACCACGTCTTTCTTGTGTTCAACAAGACGCTTCGCCTTCTCGATTACCATTTCTGCTACTTGTACGTGGCGAGATGCTGGTTCATCAAACGTCGATGCGATTACTTCGCCTTTAACTAGGCGCTGCATTTCTGTTACTTCTTCTGGACGCTCATCGATAAGTAGAACCATTAGTTCACACTCAGGATGGTTACGGGCAATGCTTTGAGCAATATTTTGCAGAAGCATTGTCTTACCCGCTTTTGGCGGAGCAACAATCAGACCACGCTGACCTTTACCGATTGGAGAAGCAAGGTCGAGAATACGAGCTGTGATATCTTCAGTTGCACCATTACCCGCTTCCATCACCATACGTTCGTTGGCGTGAAGAGGAGTAAGGTTTTCGAAAAGAATCTTGTTACGAGCGTTATCTGGTTTATCGTAGTTAACCGTATTTACTTTAAGCAGAGCAAAGTAACGTTCGCCATCTTTAGGTGGACGGATTTTACCGCCAATAGAGTCACCTGTACGAAGGTTAAAACGACGAATCTGGCTCGGTGATACATAAATATCATCAGGACCAGCAAGGTATGAGCTGTCTGCGCTACGTAGGAAGCCAAAACCGTCTTGAAGAATTTCTAGAACACCATCACCAAAGATGTCCTCACCACTTTTTGCGTGTGCTTTAAGGATGGAGAAGATAATGTCTTGTTTTCTTAAGCGAGCTTGATTTTCAAGACCTAGGCTTTCGCTAAGTTTAACAAGTTCAGACACAGGTCTGTTCTTCAGTTCAGTAAGATTCATAGTGGTGGAAGTTTGTTTAGTCAAAATAGGGTCTGTTTTCTTAAGTTAAGAAGGATTTGGTCACAGGCTCGACCAAGAAGAGAATTTGTTCAATTAACGTGCGATAAATTAGCACTAAAACTAAGACTAGTCCATAGCTTAGAAAAAACAAAACCGCGCATTTGTTAACTGCGCGGTTTCTTTTCAAATACTCACCTGATTATAGGTTAGCGTCTAGGAACTCTTTAAGTTGAGTTTTAGACAATGCACCAACTTTAGTTGCTGCTACGCCACCGTCTTTGAAAAGAAGTAGCGTTGGAATACCGCGAATACCGAATTTTGGTGGAGTACCAGCATTTTGGTCGATATTTAATTTACCGATTGTGAGCTGACCTTCGTACTCGTTTGCGATTTCATCAAGAATCGGCGCAATCATTTTACATGGACCACACCATTCTGCCCAAAAATCAACAAGAACAGGGCCTGCAGCGTTGATTACATCGTTATCAAAACCGTCATCAGTTAGCTGCAAAATCTTATCACTCATCTTCCACTCCAATGTATTTTTTAGAACTGGTTGGATGATAACCAGTAAATAGATGCCCTATTGGAATGTATTTACTTTCGTATTGCAAGCTTAAGCTGATATTCTATAGCAATGAAAAAGACGCATATCACAGAGCAAAAGTTCGCCGACTTGGATTTACTTCCGCAAGTCATTGAAGGATTGGAGAAAAAAGGGTTCGACTATTGTACCCCTATCCAAGCCTTGGCGCTCCCGGTACTGCTCACCGGCCAAGACATTGCAGGCCAGGCCCAAACGGGTACTGGTAAAACGCTTGCGTTTCTTACTGCTACTTTTAATCACCTGCTAAAAACACCTGAGCATGAAGGCCGTAAGCCTAACCAGCCACGTGCGATTATTATGGCACCAACGCGTGAACTCGCGATTCAGATCTACAATGATGCTGACTCTCTGGTTGCAAGCACAGGTATCAAGGCAGCATTAGCTTACGGTGGCGAAAGCTACGATAAGCAACTAGGTAAGATCGAAGAAGGCGCTGATATCTTAATTGGTACGACTGGCCGCATCATCGATTTCTACAAGCAAAAGGTATTTAACCTTAACCACATTCAAGCAGTTGTTCTTGACGAAGCTGATCGCATGTTCGATCTTGGTTTCATCAAAGACATCCGCTTCTTGTTCCGTCGTATGCCTGAGCCAAAAGATCGTCTGAACATGCTGTTCTCTGCGACACTGTCTTACCGCGTACAAGAACTTGCATTCGAACACATGCACAACCCAGAGCATGTCGTTGTTGAACCTGAGCGTAAGACTGGTCACCGTATTCAAGAAGAGCTGTTCTACCCTTCTAACGAACATAAGATGGCTCTTCTACAAACATTAATCGAAGAAGAGTGGCCAGATCGCGCAATCATCTTCGCTAACACTAAGCACAAGTGTGAATCAGTTTGGGGCCACTTGGCTGCCGATGGTCACCGTGTTGGCCTACTAACCGGCGATGTTCCTCAGAAGAAACGTGAAAAGATTCTTGAGCAATTCACTAAAGGTGATGTTGACCTGCTTGTCGCAACGGATGTTGCAGCACGTGGCCTACACATCCCTCAAGTAACACACGTATTCAACTTTGACCTACCTGACGATTGTGAAGATTACGTTCACCGTATCGGCCGTACAGGTCGTGCTGGTGAAAGCGGTCACTCGATCAGCTTTGCTTGTGAAGATTACGCAATCAACTTGCCACCAATCGAAGAATACATTGAGCACGCTATCCCAATGTCTGACTACGATGCTTCTGCACTACTGGAAGATCTGCCAGCACCGATGCGCTTACGTACACGTAACCCGCAACAACGTCGCTCAAACAACAATGGCCCACGCAACGGTAACCGTAAACCAAACCAGAACCGTCGCCCACGCCAACCGCGTCATAACAAGGAAGCTTAGTCGCTTATGAGTCAAACAGTGTCACCACCGCTTTATGCTGCAATCGACCTCGGGTCGAACAGTTTTCATATGCTCGTTGTGCGTCATATCGATGGCAGCGTACAAACCATGGCTAAAATTAAGCGCAAAGTTCGTTTAGCTGCAGGCTTAGATGAAAATAATGCGCTTAGTACTGAAGCCATGCAGCGCGGTTGGGACTGTTTGAGTCTCTTTGCAGAGCGACTGCAAGATATTCCGAAAGAAAATATCCGCATTGTTGGTACAGCGACCCTACGTACCGCTATCAATGTGGATATATTTCTCGCGAAAGCGAACCAGATCCTTGGTTACGACATCAATGTTATCTCTGGTGAAGAAGAAGCTGCGACTATCTATAAAGGCGTAGCACACACTTCTGGTGGCAGCGGCCGCCGACTAGTGGTTGATATTGGTGGTGCAAGTACCGAGATGATCATCGGTGAAGGTTTCTCAGCCAAAGCCTTAACCAGCCTAAAGATGGGTTGTGTTACTTGGCTTGAACGCCACTTTAAAGATCGCCAATTAACCGCAACCAACTTCAACAATGCCATTGAAGCGGCTAAGTCTACGTTAGCTCCTATCCTAGATAGCTACACTGATATCGGGTGGGATGTGTGTGTTGGCGCCAGTGGTACCGTTCAAGCGCTGCAAGAAATCATGTTGCCGCAAGGCATGGATGAAGTTATTACTCATGCCAAACTCAAGCGTCTACAAAAACAAGCGATGATTACAGAGCGCTTAGAAGAGCTTGAGATTGAAGGCTTAACCCTTGAGCGCGCACTAGTGTTCCCAAGTGGTCTTTCTATTCTTATCGCGATTTTTGAGCTGCTTGAAATTGATTCAATGACACTCGCTGGCGGCGCACTCCGTGAAGGTCTCGCCTACGAGATGGTTGATGAGTTTCGCCAAGAAGATATTCGCGCTCGTACCATTAAGAGCGTGCAATCACGCTACCAAATGGACGTAAGCTACAGTGAACAAGTTGCTGTAGTCGCACAGACTCTATTAGAGCAAGCGGGCGCCGAAACGTGGGTTTCTGAACCTCAAGCAGGTGTGCTATTACAAACAGCGGCGAAGCTTCATGAGATTGGTTTAACAATCGATTTCAAAAAAGGCGGCGAGCACAGTGCTTACCTACTGCAGAACTTAGACCTACCAGGCTTTACTCGAGCGCAAAAGCACTGCTTGGGTGAGTTAACACGTCGCTACCGCGAACAGTTAACTTCATTGCCTGAGCAACATGCAATCTCAGGTACCAGCAGCAAGCGTATTTTACGAATTCTGCGTTTAGCTATTTTGTTGACTCACCGTCGTAATCCAGCGCTTGAGCCTGAGTTCAAGCTGACGACGGATGACAACAATCTGACCTTGACGCTTTCTAAGCAATGGCTAGCAGACAACCCGCTGACCGCAGCTGAGCTAGAGATCGAGTCAAATAGACAAACCGATATTGGCTGGCCATTGAATATTGAATGCCTCTGATATTAGTATCTGACGCTAGAAATTAAAAAAGCCCAAGTTAGTCTACTAACTTGGGCTTTTTCTTATCGCTGCATTAATGCTTTGCGTTACAAATCTAAACTTAAGCGTTAACACCTGTCGCTTTAAAGTCAGGGTTCACAGCGGTTAGCTTCTTAACTACGTAATTTAGAAGCACACCGTACATTGGAACAAACAGACCTAAGCTGATGATAAGCTTGAATCCGTAGTCGACCAACGCAATTTCAGTCCAGTGCTCAGCCATGAATGGATCTGGGCTTTGGTAGAAAGCAATCGCAAAGAACGCGATCGTATCAATGGCATTACCGAATAACGTTGAACACGTTGGCGCAACCCACCATTGCTTCATTTGGCGTAAGCGGTTGAACACATGCACATCCAAGATTTGACCGAGCAGATAAGCCATGAAGCTTGCCGCTGCGATGCGTGCAACAAACAAGTTGAACTCGCCTAGTTGGCTAAATCCTTGGAATGAACCTTCAAAGAACACCACCGACAATAAATAAGAAACGGCCAGTGCTGGTAACATCACTAAGAAAATGATTTTACGAGCAAGCTGCGCGCCAAAAATACGTACGGTCAGATCAGTCGCTAGAAAGATAAACGGGAAAGTGAAAGCACCCCAAGTGGTGTGCATACCGAAGACGGTAAAAGGTAGCTGAACCAAATAATTGCTTGATGCAATAATGATCAAATGGAACAAAACTAATAGTGCTAGGGCTTTGCGCTGTTGCGCAGGGGTAAAGTTACTCATGCTGTACCTTTTTAGTTTGGTTTGGGGGTGAGGGAACCCAAATCGAGTCATTTCTTCGAATAATCCAAGAACGCTCTTACCAATAATGTGAATTAAAAATGTTTCTATAATTTGCTCTATTGAGCGGCGGGCGATTATACATTAATCAATATTGGCTGCAACGGTGAGAACAAACGCAAACGTTTATCCTCACTTTTATTGATGAATGGCGTTAGAAGCTCTGTTTTTTAAAGCGATGTTTTTAGAAGCTATGCTAAACGTTAGAAACCATGCCAAAAGTTAGAAGCCGCGCTTGAAAAGCGTCGCGAGATAATCAAACTCTTCTCGGCTTTCTTCAGCGTTTAACGACTCAAACCAGATTGATTCGCTGTAATGCTCAGACTTTAAAAACATTCGACAATCTTCAAAATCAATCAACCAAGAGTGCATGTCAGCGTCCCATTGTTTTTCAACCACAGAAGCAGACAGCAATGCCACCAGCTTTTCACCTAACACTTCGTAAGAATCAAAATCAAAACTTGGAGACGTAATCAATAAACGTCCTTCCTCAGCCAAATACTCTCTTAAGCCAAATTCTGTTGGTGTTGTCATGTCCCTATCAACCTTATTTTTTCTGTGAGCTAATCATTTTGATAAGCTAAACACCTCTGAAAAGTAGCAATTAGCCGTGTGTGGTGATGTGTTCTTGAATCAAATCTAAGAATGGATCAGCGTACTTATCCAGTTTGCGTTGACCAACGCCATTGACTGCCAGCATCTCGCCATAAGATGTGGGTAGGATTTCAGCCATATCAATCAGCGTCGCGTCACTGAATACCACATAAGGTGGTAAGCCATCTTCATCTGCAATCGACTTACGCAGCTTTCGCAGTTTCGCAAACAGCTTCTTATCGTAGTTCTTGCTACTGAGTTTATCAGACTTAGCATTACGAACTGCGGTATCTAAACGAGGAACAGCCAACTCCAAAGACATCTCACCACGCAGTAACGGGCGGGCTTCTTCTGTTAACTGTAATGTCGAGTTACGAGTGATGTTTTGGAACAACAAACCTTTGTGAATCAGCTGACGGAAGATACTGATCCAGTAATCATGGCTATGGTCGCGGCCAATACCGTAGGTAGAAAGCTTGTCGTGACCATTATCGCGGACACGGGTATTCTGCATACCGCGCATCACTTCCACCACATAGCCCATACCAAATGACTGATTAACGCGGTACACACAAGACAACGCCTTCTGTGCCTCTTGGGTCGCATCAAAGTGTTTTGGTGGGTCTAAGCAGATATCGCAGTTGCCACATTGCTTCTCGCGATATTCGCCGAAGTAGTTCAACAGAACCTGACGACGACACGTTTGCGCTTCGGCAAAGGCACTCATCGCGTTCAGCTTGTGCATCTCAACTTGTTTCTGTGGGCCTTCTTCTTTCTCATCCAGCATGCGACGCAGCCAACCCATATCAGCCGGGTCAAACAGCATCATTGCTTCAGCAGGCAAGCCATCCCGACCTGCACGGCCTGTCTCTTGATAGTAAGATTCGATGTTGCGTGGGATATCAAAGTGCACCACAAAGCGTACATTGGGTTTGTTGATACCCATACCGAAGGCCACAGTCGCGACAACGATCTGAATATCATCACGCTGGAAAGCTTCTTGAACGTAAGCACGTTCGTCGGTGTCCATGCCAGCATGGTAGCCCGCTGCGCGAATACCGTTATTGCACAGCTTCTCAGTCACCATTTCCACTTTCTTACGGCTACCACAATAGATGATGCCGCAATTGCCTTTCTGCGTTTCTAGGTAGCGAACCACCTGAGACACGGGCTTGTGCTTCTCAACTAGGTTGTAGCGAATATTAGGGCGATCGAAGCTGCCTAAGTGTGTGTGCGGCTCCACCAGCTGCAAACGCGAGATAATATCTTTGCGAGTTGCATCATCGGCGGTAGCTGTCAGCGCCATATAAGGCACATGTGGGAAATACTGTTTGAGCTGGCCTAGCAAAGCATATTCAGGACGGAAATCGTGTCCCCACTGAGAGATACAGTGTGCCTCATCCACCGCAATCATCGAAAGCGGCAAACCTTGTAAGCGCTCGATGAAATCACGCATCAACACACGCTCTGGTGAAGCATAAACCATCTTCAATTGGCCTGAGTTCATGCGGTTGAACACGCTCAACAGTTGATCGCGTGGCATCGATGAGTTTATACACTCAGCCGCCACACCATTAGCTTTCAACTGGTCAACTTGGTCTTTCATCAATGAAATGAGCGGTGAGATAACCAGAGTCAGCCCATCACGCACTAAAGCCGGGATCTGGTAACACAGAGATTTACCACCACCGGTTGGCATAATCACCAAGCTGTCTTTGCCTTCAACGGCTAGGTCTATGACCTCTTGCTGACCATCACGAAAGCTTTGATAACCAAAGATATCTTGTAAGATATCTTGCGCATCATTCGCGGGAGTTGATGTTTGCTCAGCAATCAGAGTGGCGGTCATTGTGGTTCCTAATCAAGGTATAAAGTCAGCGTGCAGCATTGGCAAGCAAGGCGCACATTGTAGAGGGGAACGCTGGCGAATTAAACCGCAAATTGTTAGGTGAAAAGGGTTAACGCTCCTATACTGACCAACTCTCTTTATAAATCTTATTAATAAGCACTCAGTGCTAGAGAAAGTTACATGACACAAGACGACCAACAACGTACGCGACAGGGAATTTTGCTTGCCGTTGCCGCTTACACCATGTGGGGAATCGCTCCCATATATTTCAAATCTTTAAGTGAAGTATCCCCATTTGAGATTCTTAGCCACCGTGTAGTATGGTCTTTTTTCCTACTCGCTTTTCTACTGCACATGAGTCGTGGCTGGCGTAAGGTTCGAGACACCCTCACCTCCAAGCCCAAAATGCTTTATTTAGTCGCTACTTCGACTTTAGTGGGCGCCAACTGGCTTATTTTTATTTGGGCGGTGAATTCCAATCACATGCTCGATGCCAGCTTAGGTTATTACATCAATCCGCTGATTAACGTGTTGCTCGGGATGTTCTTCCTTGGCGAACGCTTACGCAAACTTCAATGGTTTGCCGTTAGTCTTGCTGCGATTGGCGTGATAATTCAATTGATCGCGTTTGGCTCTGTGCCGATCGTTGCCATTGCCCTAGCCTTCAGCTTTGGTTTCTATGGCTTGTTACGTAAAAAGGTGAGCTTGGAAGCTCAAACTGGCTTATTCATTGAGACACTGGTGATGCTGCCTATCGCTGCAACGTACTTATTGTTTATCGCAGACAGTGCAACGTCAGATTTCTCGATGAACCCAATGCAGCTCAATCTATTATTGGTTGCAGCAGGAGTGATCACCACGGTTCCACTGCTTTGTTTTACTGGCGCTGCAACCCGCTTGAAGCTATCGACACTCGGTTTCTTCCAGTACATCGGCCCAAGCTTAATGTTCTTACTGGCGGTCCTTATTTACGGTGAAGCCTTTACTTCAGATAAAGCGATTACCTTCGCCTTTATTTGGGGCGCTCTGGTGATTTTCAGCTTTGATGGCCTACGTAACAACAAGAAGAACAAACGCGCTAAGCAGTAACACTGATCGTTTTTTACAAGACAATCCCTTAATACGAAGATAAGCTTGGTTGAATTGATGACTATTTGACCAAGCTTTTTTGTACCATGGATAAAGTCCACTACTACTCTACCCCAACAGAAGATATCAGCCTGATCCAAGCTCAGTACCAAGAGTTTGCCTTTCAGCGCCACTATCATTTGGACTTTCACATTGGCTTAATTACCCAAGGACAGCAGAAATTCGTCTATAAAGGGACGAGCCATAATGTTGGTGCTGGCCAAGTTGTTATCATGCCACCCGATGAGTTGCATGATGGGCACTCCAAGCTCGATTCGGGTTATCAAGTCAGTGTGTTTGCGGTTTCTCCCCAATGGTTTCAAGATCTTGCCGATCCCAAGGAAAATGGTCACACATTAAGCTTTTCTGAGTTGATCCTCTCCGATCAAGCTGCATTTTCACAATTACGCAACTTACATGGCCTGTTAATCAATCAAAACATCAGCCAACTCGCTCAAGACTGCTTACCTTTCGAAGGATTCTCGACGATTGTCGATCGTTATGCGAAATTTGGATCGAAAAGCGACATCAAACTGGGTAATCAATCGATTGATACACTAAAAGACTATTTGATGGCGAATTTGGATCAACCAGTGCGATTAGAACAACTGTCTGAGTTGTGTGGTTTAACCACGACTCAATTCCAACGCCACTTTAAGAACAGAATGGGCATTACGCCTTATGCATGGCTGAGCCGTTTACGTATGGAACAGAGCATGCGTCTGATTAAGTCTGGGATATGTGGTACCAAGGTCGCGCACCAAGTAGGCTTCTATGACCAAGCACACTTCTCTAAGGCTTTCAAAACCACGTTCGGTGTACCACCCTCACAAATCAACTAAGTGTTGATAATTTACAATTGCTCGATTTCAAATCACGGTAAGCTACGCTCAATACGATTACTTATTTAAAAATAGCGGCAACGTTATTGAGAACTGACGATGAACGAAGTCACCATACTGATCACCCTAGCCTCTATCCACTTCATCGCTTTGATGAGCCCCGGCCCTGATTTTGCGTTAGTCGTGCAAAATGCGACGCGTCACGGACGCCAGACAGGCTTGTACATTGCGCTTGGTTTATCTTGCGGGATCTTGCTGCACTCATTACTGAGCCTGACGGGAATCAGTTACCTAGTCCACCAGCAACCCACATTATTTGCCATTATCCAACTAGCCGGCGGTAGCTACTTACTGTACTTAGGTTACGGAGCACTTAAAGCAACCTGGCAAATCATTCAGAACCACGACGATGACGACGATACCGTCAATTCCAACGATCTGATTCTGACCAATAAGCGTCAGGCATTTTCGAAAGGGTTTGCGACCAATATTCTCAACCCAAAGGCTTTGGTGTTCTTTATCAGCTTGATGTCGAGCCTAGTGCCTGCCGACATGTCTCTGTCAGGTAAAGGCTTTGCGCTTATCATCCTATTTGGTCTGTCTCTGTTTTGGTTCTCACTACTGGCTTGGATGCTTTCGACTAAAGCATTGCAAAAGAAACTCAGCGAAGCAACGGTATACATCGATGGCTTATGTGGCGTGGTATTCAGCCTTATTGGCGTGAGTATTCTTTGGCAGTCGCTGTCCGGTTTAATCGCTTAAATTCGAATCAAGATTACAATTCGTTAACAACACTCTGGCTATCTCATCTTTCCACTGCCAATCTAGCTCTGAATATTAAAAGGAGAAGATCATGCAGTGGAAAACAAAACTAACAACCCTCGCCACTTCTACCCTACTTTTTGCCTCTCACGTCAGTTGGGCAAATCAAGCTGCCGATTCCGTCGCACCCGAACAAAGTAGTGGTTTAGAAACCAAACAGCTCGTTAAAGCCAACGATTGGATGGTCACCGCGGCCAACCCTCTTGCCACACAAGCCGGTGCTGATGTACTTGCTCGTGGTGGTAACGCGATTGACGCCATGGTTGCTGTGCAGCTTATGCTTGGCTTAGTGGAACCTCAGTCTTCAGGTATTGGTGGCGGCGCGTTCCTTGTTTATTTTGATGGCAAGGACAAGCAACTCAAAACCTACGATGGCCGTGAAACTGCACCACTTGATGCCACACCACGTCTATTCCAAGACGAAAGCGGCCAACCGCTTAAATTCTATGATGCCGTGGTTGGCGGTCGTTCTGTTGGCACGCCGGGCACAGTGCAATTACTGTGGGACACTCACCAGAAATACGGCAAGCTCGAATGGGCATCACTGATTAAACCTATCGCTCAGCTGGCTGAAGAAGGTTTTACTATTAGTCCACGTTTAGCCACCTTGATTGAAAATGACCAACAGCGACTAAGCCGCTTTGCCACTACCAAAGCCTACTTCTTCAATGCCGATGGCAGCCCGAAAACAGCTGGCACGCAACTTAAGAACCCAGAGTACGCGGCAACGTTAAACGCTATTTCTAAGAACGGTGCTAAGGCCTTTTACCAAGGTGAGATCTCTGCCGACATCATCAATACCGTGCAAACAGCGAAAGGTAACCCAGGCGTATTAGCACAGAAAGACTTCGACGCTTATTCGATTAAGCAGCGCAAGCCGGTTTGTTCTGCTTATGAAAGCTACCAAGTGTGCGGAATGGGTCCACCAAGTTCAGGTGCATTAACAGTTGGGCAGATCTTAGCGATGACCGAGCAGTTTGACCTCAAATCATGGGGACCAAACGACGCGAAATCTTGGCAAGTGTTAGCAGATGCTTCTCGCCTAGCCTTTACAGACCGTGGTATGTACATGGCGGATCAAGATTATGTGCCAATGCCTACCCAAGGGTTAGTGAATACTGACTATTTGCAGGAACGTGCTCAGTTAATTACCGCAGGTAAGGCATTGGCAAGCGCATCTTCAGGCACACCGCCGTGGGATCACGCGATGCAGAGAAGCCAAGATGTTTCTATTGAATTACCGTCCACCAGCCACTTCAATATTGTAGATAGCGATGGCAATGTCGTGTCGATGACCACCACCATTGAGAATGCCTTTGGCTCACGCTTGATGGTAAGAGGCTTCCTACTCAACAACGAACTGACGGATTTCTCATTCAAGACCCATAACGATGGTAAGCCTATCGCCAACCGACTTGAACCGGGTAAGCGTCCGCGCTCTTCAATGGCACCGACCATCATCATGCAAGACGATAAACCTTACATGGCAATTGGCTCTCCGGGCGGCAGCCGTATCATAGGTTATGTGGCACAAGCGATCATTGCTCATACCCAATGGGACATGGATATTCAGCAAGCCATCAATCAACCACACTTCCTAAACCGCTTCGGTACCTTAGATTTGGAAAAAGGAACATCAGCGGAAAACTTCAAACCTGAGCTAGAAAAGATGGGATTTGAGGTCAACGTTCGCGATCTTAACTCTGGTTTACACGCGATTCGCATCACAAAAGATGGTTTAGAAGGCGCTGCAGACCCTCGTCGTGAAGGTGCAGCCATTGGTCAGTAGGGAATAATCCTCCCTTTTTACTCGCGGCCTTGTGCGAGATCTCTCACAAGGTAGTGAGTAAATATCGATATTTGATGGCGAAATTAGTCACCTAGATACCGTAACCGATTGAAATAAAACGATACGTATATTTATCATTCAAATAATTATATAGAAATTCGCTTATGCACCATTGCTGATAAATAAGGAATCGGTAATATGAATGGTGTCGGAAGGATGCTGACACGGAACAGGAAACGCCAAGGACTTGGTTATCTTCAGGATGAAGATTCGATTACTCAGGATGAATAATCGGCATGGATAGCGAAATGGACATTGAATGGACGCAATAGTAACTAGGATGGTTGCTACTAAGGAAAGACAATGGACACCTCTGGACGAGGAAAGGACTGAACATCAGGATGATGTAAAGGACACCGCTCAAGGAACAAGTGACGCGCGCTAACGAGGATTGTTGGCAGATCAGGATAAGATCAAGGACACCGCTAGGAAGGCGATGAAAGGAATACGCTGAAGGATAACAGCACACTATCATGGATTTGATGCATGGAGCACACTTAGTAGCCGGATTGCTGCGAGTAAGACTATAGACCCCGATGAGCGCAAGCTCTCGGGGTTTTTCTTTATCTGTCGTTTCACTTATTCCTCTCTCAAACAAATAAATCAAAGACCTTTAATTACAATTCTGACATTTAAAGCATTCACTTCTTAACCACTTCCGAGTAACGTAAGTCTTACTAGGCTCAACTAGTTTCATAACCATAATTAAACTAAGGACAAATTCATGTCACACGTTACCTTCAAAGGCGCTGCTGTACCACTAACAGGCACATTCCCACAAACTGGCGAACAAGCACCAAGCTTTGCACTGACTGCAGGCGACCTTTCTGAACTGACTCTTGCTTCTCTTGAAGGCAAGAAAGTGGTTCTAAACATCTTCCCAAGCATCGACACAGCAACTTGTGCAACGAGCGTACGTACGTTCAACGCAAAAGCAGCAGAACTTGAGAACACGGTTGTTGTTTGTATTTCTGCTGACCTTCCATTTGCTGCGGGTCGCTTCTGCGAACTTGAAGGTATTGAAGGCGTTCAACACGCTTCAACTTTCCGTTCTCCTGCGTTTGCATCAGATTACGGCGTAGCGATCGCTGAAGGCCCACTATCAGGCCTAACAACACGTGCGGTTGTCGTTGTTGATGAAAAAGGTGTGGTAACACACAGCGAGTTGGTTGCTGAGATCACTGAAGAACCAAACTACGAAGCGGCACTTGCAGCACTGTAAGTATCCTTTCTAGGCAGGAATGCCTTAAGCTCGATTCAGCCTATTTAGACTGGTTCCGAGCAATAAAAAGAGCAGCCATTGGCTGCTCTTTCTGTTTTTATACGGATTACTTTTCAATGCTGAAGTAGCAGATTACAACTGTTCTAAACGAGCATAAGCCGTTACTAACCACTTGATGCCTTCACCATTGAACGCAACTTGAACTCGGCTCTGTGGGCCGCTTCCTTCGAAGTTGATGATGGTACCTTCACCAAACTTAGGGTGTTTAACGCGAGAGCCCAAACTAAAGCCTGTTTCATTGAAGTTCTCTTTCACGGCGGTTTGGCTAAAGCGACCACTGCTTGCAGGGCGACTCACTTGCGCCTTCATACGCACTTCATCCAGACATGTCTCTGGTAGCTCACGAATAAAACGAGATGGCTTGTGATACTTGTCTTGACCGTACAAACGACGCATTTCAGCGTAAGTGATGTAGAGCTTCTCCATCGCACGGGTCATGCCGACGTAACACAGGCGACGTTCTTCTTCTAAACGCCCCGCTTCTTCGGCCGACATCTGGCTTGGGAACATGCCCTCTTCAACACCAACCATGAATACCATTGGGAACTCTAGGCCTTTGGCACTGTGCAGAGTCATGAGCTGAACCGCATCATCAAACTCATCAGCCTGACCTTCACCCGCTTCCAAAGCCGCATGAGTTAAGAACGCTGTTAGCATGCTCATTTCATCCGCTTCTTCTGGTTTTTCAAACTGACGCGTTGCCGTTACCAATTCTTCCAAGTTCTCAATACGAGCCTTCGACTTCTCACCTTTCTCTTGCTCGTACATCGCAAACAAGCCCGACGATTTGATTACGTGGTCGGTTTGCTCATGAAGTCTCAGTTCTATGGTGTCATCTTCAAGTGCATTGATAAGTTCAATAAAGCGGCTCAAAGCACCCGCAGCACGACCTGGTAACACGTGCTCTTCTATCAGAGCAACACTGGCTTCCCACATGGTTGCACCACGATCACGCGCTGCAAGACGAATCGTTTCTAACGTTTTATCACCCAAGCCACGAGTCGGCGTATTAACGACACGTTCGAATGCCGCATCATTGCTGCGGTTACTCATTAAGCGCAGGTAGCTCAAAGCATCTCTGATTTCCTGACGCTCGAAGAATCGCATGCCACCGTAGATTCGGTAAGGTAAACCACCTTGAATCAACGCTTCTTCAAGCACACGAGATTGGGCGTTGTTACGATATAGCATTGCGGTATCTTCTAACGCACCACCTTTCTCTTGCCACTCTTTGATTTTGCTGACCGTGAAGCGCGCTTCATCTAACTCGTTATAAGCAGAGTAAACAGAGATTGGCTCGCCATCGTTGCCATCAGTCCACAGCTCTTTACCCATACGCTCAGTATTGTTCGAGATAAGCTCATTCGACGCCTGAAGAATGGTTTTGGTTGAACGATAGTTTTGTTCGAGTCGAACCGTTGAAGCGCCTGGGAATTCATCCAAGAACTTCTGAATATTTTCAATTTTAGCGCCACGCCAGCCATAGATAGATTGGTCATCATCACCCACGATCATCACGCGACAATCCGGGCCTGCCATCATGCGAAGCCAAGCGTATTGGATGTTGTTGGTATCTTGGAATTCGTCGACAAGAATGTGCTTAAAGCGAGCTTGGTAGTGCTCGCGGATGTGTTTCTTATCGCGCAATAGTTCATGCGATCGCAACAAGATTTCAGCAAAGTCGACCAAGCCAGCACGATCACATGCCTCTTGGTAAGCAGAGTAAATCTTTAACCACGTTTGAGTTATTGGATCATGGTAGGCGTCAATGTGACTTGGGCGTAACCCTTCGTCTTTCTTGCCATTGATCCACCAAGAAGCTTGCTTGGCTGGCCACTGCTTTTCATCAAGGTTTTGCGCCTTAATTAAGCGACGTAGTAAGCGAATCTGATCATCTGAATCAATGATCTGGAAGTCTTCTGGCAGTTTTGCATCTAGGTAGTGAGCACGAAGGATGCGGTGACAGATACCGTGGAAGGTGCCGTTCCACATGCCTGACGAGCCGCCCATCATCAACTCTTCAATACGACCACGCATCTCTGCTGCCGCTTTGTTGGTGAAGGTAACCGACATGATAGAGAACGGTGATGCTTGCTCTACGCTTTGTAACCAAGCGATACGATGCACCAACACTCGCGTTTTACCACTGCCAGCACCTGCCAGAATAAGTAGGTTTTCTAAAGGTGCTGCGACCGCCTCACGTTGTTTGTCGTTTAGGCCATCGAGTAAAAGCGAAGGATCTATCATTGGATATGCTCACTACTGGGTATTTATACATAAAAGTCGATTATAACCTAAACACTAGGCTGCGTTTAGGATAATAAGAAGAAAAAATAATCAAAAATTAACATCATAAAATCAGTTACTTAAAAGATAACTCATCATTAATATTGATATTTCTTATAATGCCGTGAAATTATTTCCTGGTTGTTCCTATCCTTTTTAGTAAGCAAGTTAACAATTCATTAACCTGCGATATAAAAATACTATTAAGTCCTAGAGGGAATGACTATGAAAAATTCTAATCTTGCTGTTACAGCTGCAATCACAAGTGTACTAGCGTTCGGCGGTGCAGTTCTTACATCAGCACCTGCGGAAGCAGCAGCAAAAGAAAAATGCTACGGTGTGGCAAAAGCTGGCCAAAATGATTGTGCAACCAAAACAAGTTCATGTGCGGGTACAGCCAAAGAAGACAACCAATCCGATGCATTCGTAGTCGTACCTAAAGGGCTGTGTGGCAAATTATCAGGTGGTAACACTCAATCATCATAATTGAGCTGCTTAGTATGGTGAGCTGACACTCAGCTCACCTCCACTTTCCATTAGGAGAATCGTTGTGACTCAAACTCTTCATCCCAACGCAGGGGTTGGCCTTAGAACACCGCACTTGGACTTCTTTAGCCAAAACCCAGCTTTAGTGAGTTGGTTAGAGGTGCACAGCGAGAACTACTTTTTAGCGAAATCACCGCAACGTCAACAACTGAGAGAGATTCGTAACGCCCACAACATAAGTTGCCACGGTGTTGGGTTGTCGCTAGGTTCTGTTGATCGCATCAATCAACATCATCTGATGCAGTTAAAAGATCTGATTGATGATATCGACCCCTTCTTGGTTTCTGACCACCTCAGCTGGAGTCAGACCGGCGGTCATTACTTCAATGACTTGTTGCCGCTGCCTTATACCGAAGAGGCGTTAGAAGTCTTCTGCCGCAATGTCATCGAGGTTCAAGACAGCCTACAACGTCCTATGCTGATTGAAAATCCATCGAGCTACCTTGCCTTCAAACATTCAACCATCCCAGAGTGGGAATTTTTAGCCGAGGTACGGAAGCGCACCGAGTGTCGCCTACTGCTCGATTTCAATAATATTTTTGTCTCATCTTTTAATCACGGTTTCAGCTGTGAAGAGTATCTCAATGGAATACCAGCAGACAAAGTGGAAGAGATTCACTTGGCAGGTTTTACCAAAAAGAAACTCGAACAAGGTGAGATCTGGATAGACACCCACAGCAAGCCTGTCTGTGACGAAGTATGGCAACTCTACACTCAATGGATAGAACAACATGGTTCGCGCCATACCTTGATAGAGTGGGATTTAGATATCCCAGAGCCACAAATTTTATTGGCTGAAGCGGCCAAAGCCAGTGATATTTTGTATCAACACGACAAGTTTAACCAAAGGAGTCGCGCATCATGAGCCACTCTTTACCTAATGTGCAATCGGAGTTTGCTAACGCCCTACGCTATCAAAACAATGGTGAGCACTGCGACATAGTGAGCGACCACTTTACCGATGAGCAACGCATCCAAATTTACCGCAACAACTTTGTGATTAGCTTGAGCGAAGTACTGGCAGCAACCTATCCACTCACTGAAATGCTAGTTGGTGAAGAGTGCTTCCAACAGATGGCTCGTCAACATGTTTTAAGTTATCCATCAACCTCTGGTGATGTCAGCGGTTATGGGGAACATTTTGAACAGACTATCCAAGCCTTTCCTGCCGTGATTGAGGCTGCACCTTATCTCACTGAAGTGACTTTGTATGAATGGCAAAAAGATAGCTTAGTAAGATGTACTTCAGAATCACATGCCGACCAGCGCCCCCTTTCTTGTTTAGCTGATGTGCCACAAGAGCAACAAGGCGCTTTAGTATTTCATCTCAAAGGTTCAATAACGCTAGTCAATTCTAGCTATACGATGATCGCGCTTGAGCAAGCTATCTATCAGCAGCAACTCGACGGGTTAGACATCAACCAACCTGAATTTGGGGTGTTAATCAGATCCGAGAATTCACAGATTGAGAGTCATTGTTTGACAGAAGAATGCCACCAACTATTAACTGAATTGCAGTCGGGTCAAACGCTCGCTGATATTGACCCTTCACTACTACAACACCTGAATACTGTCATGGCGCTTAACGTCATCTCAGGTTTTTCAATCGATGCCGAATTGGAGACATAATATGGATAACAACACAGTCACGAACATGATGGCTCAATACGACAATTTGATTGAGAAATCACAGGCACTTTTTGTTCCAGTGCTTCTGCTATTTTGTCGCCTTTGGGTGGCATGGGTATTCTTTAATTCTGGGCTGACTAAAATAGCAACTTGGGATAGCACTCTGTACTTGTTTGAATTGGAATACCAAGTCCCACTGTTACCTTGGGAGTTAGCGGCCTATATGGGTACTGCCGCTGAATTGATTCTGCCAGTATTCTTAGCACTTGGTTTATTAACACGACCTATGGCTGCAGCACTATTCGTTTTCAATATCATGGCCGTCGTGTCATACCCTGTATTATGGGCGCAAGGCTTCTACGATCATCAGCTTTGGGGATTAATGATTCTTATCGTCGTTGTATGGGGCGCCGGACCATTTTCATTGGATAGAATCTTGAAGAAGCAATTTAGCAACTAGTCCTCATCGCAAATCCAAAACGCAAAAAAACCACTCAAATGAGTGGTTTCTTTTTAACTGGTGAAAAACTACTTGCTCAGAAAAGCTTGTAATTCCTCAGCTGAAATACCTTGCTCTGCCAGCTCTTTTGCTAGTAGCTGAACTTGTTCACCTTTACGAGATTCAACCACGCGTTGAAATTGGTAAATGATATCTCGCAAAGTGTCGATTGGAACTTGTTTTGCCGCACTGCGAATACGCTCTTCACTTTGGTTTCCTAGCTCTTTAAGCAATTTACCAAACATGACCTTTTCAGGTGCATCTTCCATTTGTTCTAAGATGCGCGCCATTTCGTAGGTTGTTAATGACATTACAGTATTTTCCGTTGGGGACTAACGTTTCAATGAGTGACAAATATACCATGTTTTAACGTTTCGCAAACCGCCATTTGTATATTTTGTCACCCTTGAGACTTATGCCTTAGCAAACGTCGTGTGCCACGACTTACCTGCTTTGCTCGCAAGCACTAACAATGCAGGAACAATAAGGAACATTTGCAGCGCAATCATCACTTGTGATGTTAAATCAAGGCGCTGCATGGTACCAACCAGTAAACCTGAGCCACTCATTTGGAACAAACCAAGCAACGCAGCTGCGGTACCCGCGCGGTCACCGAAAGGTTCAAGTGCCTTACCGGCTGCAGCACCAAGAATCCAAGCAAAACCAACTGAAGACAAGAAGATTGGCAGCATGAACGCGATCGCGCTTGCATGGTCAGCAAGTGCCAACATAATGACGCCAGCCAGACCCAATGTTGAGATACCTACAACTAACGCCTTATATGTACCAAAACGGTCCATAAACTTCGGTGCAGTGAATGCAGCCGTGATGTTGATAACCGCGTTAATACCAAACCAGAAGGTAAATTCGTTCATCGTCAAACCTAGGTTTTCCATCAACACAACAGGTGCAGAGGTAACGTAAGCCAGGATTACTGCCATTGCCATCAAGCACAATGTCGCATGGAAGATGAATGATGGTGTTTTCAATACCGACCAGTAACGCTCAAGTTTGAACACCGCGACCTTTTCTGTCGCTGGATTAGACTCTTTCATTTGGAAAAACAAAATGATGCCAACCACGACAGCGAACACAGCCATGAAGCTGAAGTTAGAGCGCCAGCCAAACTGTTGAGTCAACCAAGCACCAAGAATCGGCGCTAATGCAGGAATAAAGCAAATGGCGCCATTAAGGTAACTGATCATACGGCCACTCTTCTCCGGGCCAAATAGATCGCGAACCGTCGCAAAGGCTGCTACAGAAGTCGCACAAGCTCCTAAGCCTTGTAGCAGCCGAGCTATTAGCATCATATCAATCGATTGAGCTGCCCACGCCAAGCAAGCACTCAATGCATAGATACTAACACCTCCCAATGCAACGGTTCGACGTCCTAGCTTATCAGCCAAAGGGCCTGCAAATAATTGCCCGACACCCATGGCGAATAAAAACCAAGTAATCGTATCTTGTGCTAGTGCGTGTTCCACGTGAAACGCTGTTGAAATTTGTGGCAGAGCTGGAAGATAAATATCTATAGCCAGAGGGCTAAATAGAACCAGCATTGCCAATAAAGCAACCTGCAGTTTACTAGGGGTTGGAAGCGCGTTAGAAGGCACAAGATTCTCCGAATGAGTTAATTTAGGTGCATAATAACCAACTAAAGATATGAACAAAAATGGCATATACTCATTAGCATTATTCCAAATAGGAAACTCACATGAATATCGAGAAACTATCACGCCTCGACCTCAATCTATTGGTTTGCTTACAGGTGCTGATGGAAGAGCTGAGTGTCACTCGCACCGCACACCGATTATGCTTGAGCCAATCAGCGGTGAGTAAGTCGCTAGCCAAGCTTCGTGAACAATTTAATGACCCCCTTTTTACGCGAAGTGCTCATGGCCTACGACCAACACCGAAAGCTGTGTTCCTCAAGCCTCGGTTAGAAACGTTGATCAACCAACTTGATGTTCTCACTCAGCCTGAGACATTCATTCCCAACAACAGTGACCATAGCTTTCACATTGCTGCCGTTGAAAGTGTGTACCCACTGATTCTTCCTCATTTCTTACCGGCGATATTTCGACAAGCACCTAAGGTCAATATCAACACCCACGCGTGGACAGAACAAACCTTTAAGAAGCTGCAGCTTGGCGAACTAGATATCGGACTCACTGGCAAAGACATCGACATCAACGATGCGCGTTTAACTATGCTGCCGCCAGACGACATTTGCGAACAAGAGATCTACCGCGATGCACAGATGTGTGTACTAAGACGCAACCACCCTGCTCTGAGTGGTAAATGGGATCTGGAAACCTACCTTGCGCAGCGTCATGTACAAGTAAGGTGTGATGGTAACGACCGCTGGCTGCTCGACTACAAACTGGCTGATCTTGGCCATCAACGTGATATCGCTATTTCTGTTCCAGACTTCAATAGCGCCGCAAGCCTGTGTACTTACACCGACTTTGTGTTTACCGCACCAAGCCACTTTACTTACCTCGTCGCTAAGCAGCTCGACTTAGTGGTTGTTCCTTTGCCAATGGAATTCCCACCGATGGCATACACTTTGTTTTGGCACCGTGACAGAGAAAATGACCCAGCCTTAACTTGGTTGCGAGATATCATCAAAGAAAAAACTCTGCACCTTAGATAAAAATGGCGTACAGCGTTTGCAGCAAACGAACAAAAGCGCTAGCTTATTGACCTAATAAGTCCCCTCGCATGTATATCGACTGTGAGTGTTAACAAGGACCCTAACAATAAGGATAAACACAGATGCACAATATCACTGCTGAACGCGTTGCTGCAGTTCGAGCTTGGCTTGAAACAAACAACCTAGATGCCGTTATAATTCCACATGAAGACGAATATCTAGGTGAATACGTTCCCGCTCATAACGAGCGACTTCACTGGTTAACAGGTTTCACTGGCTCTGCAGGTGCCGCTGTTATCACTCGTGAAACTGCTGCTATTTTTGTAGATGGTCGCTACACCGTCCAGGTTCGTAAGCAGGTACCAGCAGAGTTATTTGAGTATCGCCACCTTATTGAAGAGCCGGCTTTAGATTGGATCATCAATTCATTGCCACAAGGCAGCAAGGTTGCCTTCGACCCACGCATGCACACTGCAGCTTGGTTGAAAGGTGCCCAAGCTAAACTAGCAGAGAAAGTTGAGTTAACGACACTCTCTTCTAATCCAATTGATGAACTTTGGTCTGATCGCCCTGAACCTGTCGTGTCTGATGTTCGCCTAATGGCAACAGACGCCGTTGGCCAATCAAGCGAGAGCAAACGCGCGGAGATTGCTGGCTTACTAAAAGCAAAAGGTGCGGACGCCGCTATCCTTACCGAGCTAGACTCAATCTGTTGGTTGCTTAACATTCGTGGTTTAGACGTATCTCGCCTACCTGTTGTATTGTCTAATGCAATCATTCACGCTGATGAAAGCGTCGATTTCTTCCTAGACCCAGCACGCATCCCAGCAGGCTTTGAAGCACACGTTGGTAATGGTATTCGAGTTTCTCACCCATCAGAGCTTGAAGTGCGCCTTCAGTCTTTAGAAGGTAACAATGTGTCTGTCGATTCAGGCACGAGTAATGCTTGGTACACGCTTGTTCTGCAAAACGCTGGCGCTCACATCATTGAAGCAGCAGACCCATGCCTAATGCCAAAAGCTGCTAAAAACGCAACTGAGATTGCTGGTATGAAAGCGTGTCACATTCGAGATGGCGTGGCGATGGCGAAATTCCTGTCTTGGATTGATGCAGAAGTCGCGCAAGGTAACCTGCACAACGAAGCTGTACTAGCAGACAAAGTACAATCATTCCGCGAGCAAGACCCGACGCTGATGGATCTAAGTTTTGACACCATTTCTGCGGCTGGCGGCAACGCTGCAATGTGTCACTACAACCATGAGAACCAACCTGAACCTGGTCAGCTAGAACTGAATACTCTGTACCTAGTCGATTCAGGCGGTCAGTACTTAGATGGTACAACCGACATCACTCGTACTATCGCGATTGGCCAACCAAGCGACGAAATGATTCAGCAGTTCACATTAGCGCTTAAAGGTCACATCGGCATTGCACGTGCGCGTTTCCCACAGGGTACTCGTGGTTTCCAACTGGATATCCTAGCGCGTCAGCACTTATGGGCAGAAGGCTTCGATTACGATCATGGTACTGGTCACGGTGTTGGTCACTTCCTAAGTGTTCATGAAGGCCCACAAAGCATCTCTAAGAAGCTTATCGACGTACCTCTTGTTGAAGGCATGGTGTTATCAAACGAGCCGGGTTACTACCGTGCTGATGAGTTTGGTATCCGTATCGAGAACCTAGAATTGGTAGTTGAGCTTCCAACTCAAGGTGATTTCTCAGTACTAACGTTTGAGTCGCTAACTCGTTGCCCTATCGATAAGCGCAACATCAATGTTGATTTGCTAACACGACCTGAACTGGCGTGGCTGAACGACTACCATCAGAAGGTATGGAACGACGTTAGCCCATTAGTTGAAGGTGATACATTGGAATGGTTACGCCAATCGACAACTCCATTGGCTCACGCTTAATGCTTCGCTAAGCGCTTAACTGAACCAACGAACTTGCTCGGTTAATAAGTTAAATAGCAAATAGCAAAACGGCTACCCAAGGGTAGCCGTTTTTATTTGCCTGTATCATTACATCGATGTTTCACGTGGAACATCAACCAATATGTTGATTAACCAGAATAGGCACTGTGCCAGTCTCGCCACACCGGGTCGAAACCACGCTGACGAATCATCGACTCGACATCAGCAGCACTTCTCTCATCACTGATCTCAAACTGCTCAAGCTCTTCTTCACCCGAAGCATAACCACCAGGTTGGGTTTTAGAAGCCGCAGACATACTCGTGATCCCCAATGGCAACACATCGTCGCGAAAGGTTGCCGATTCGCGAGTAGAAAGGGATAGCTCGACCTCAGGATTCAAGAGTCGATATGCGCAGATAAGCTGAACCAATTGTTTGTCGTTCATGACTGATTTAGGCTGTAATCCTCCACTAGAGTCTCCACCCTCACACGGACGAAGACGCGGGAATGAAATTGAATAGCGAGTCTGCCAATAAGTGCGCTCTAGGTAATCTAAGTGAGCAGCAACAAAAAAGCAGTCGGTTCGCCAATCTTCCAAACCAATCAAGGCACCAATCCCTATCTTATCGATCCCCGCCTTTGCCAAGCGATCAGGGGTTTCAAGACGATATTCAAAATCCATTTTATTACCACGTAGATGATGCTCAGCGTAGGTCCTTGGTTGATAGGTCTCTTGATAAACCATCACCGCATCTAAACCGAGCGTTTTAAGTTCTGCGTAATCTTGTTGGTCAAGCGGCTGCACTTCCATCGCGAGGTAGTTGAATTGCTTTTTGATATTCGGCAACACCTGTCGAAAGTAATTCATCCCGACCTTAGTTTTATGTTCACCGGTGACCAACAAAACGCTATCGAACTTCATCTTTTTGATAGCCGCACTTTCGGCATCAATTTCATCCAAAGTAAGCGTGCGGCGCTTAATACGGTTCTCCATTGAGAAGCCACAATACGTGCACGCGTTAGCGCACAGGTTAGATAGGTACAAAGGAATATAAAGCGACATTGTATTGCCAAATCGCTTACGAGTTAGCGCCAACGATTGTTGTGCCATCTGCTCTAAGTAAGGTTCTGCCGCCGGAGAGATCAGAGCCTTAAAGTCTTCTAAGTCACGTTTGGGTTTACTCAGAGCACGTTCAACATCCGCTGCCGTTTTACTGAAGATAGACATACCAATGTCATCCCAGTTGAGCTGTTTAAATCGATCAACAAACGTCATAGCACTGCTACTCGTCTAGGAATGAAGTTAACGGGCTTGAAGCAACCGCGTGAGATACTTTTCCTGCAAGTCCAGCAAGGTAAGCCATACGCCCCGCTTCAACTGCCAACTTAAACGCAATTGCCATTTCAACCGGCTGTTGAGAAGCAGCAATTGCGGTATTCACTAACACTGCGTCTGCGCCCATTTCCATTGCACGTGCAGCATGTGATGGCGCGCCAATGCCCGCATCAACAATCACAGGGACATTCGCTTGGTTGATAATGATCTCTAAGAAGTCTGCAGACGCAATACCCTTATTTGAACCAATAGGCGCACCCAACGGCATAACTGCAGCGCAACCCACCTCTTCCAAGCGTTTACACAATACTGGATCGGCATGGCAGTAAGGCAACACAACAAAACCATCTTTAACCAGTTGCTCAGCAGCTTTAAGCGTCTCAATTGGGTCTGGCATCAAGTACTTTGGATCTGGGTGAATTTCCAGTTTAAGCCAGTTTGTGCCTAGCGCTTCACGAGCCAAATGCGCAGCAAAGACGGCATCTTTTGCACTCTTCGCCCCAGAGGTATTCGGTAGCAAGTTCACGCCAGCATCAATGATTGGTTGTAAAATGTCGTCTTGCTCAGAGCGAATATCGACTCTCTTCAACGCCATGGTTGCCAGTTGCGAACCTGAAGCTTCAATAGCACTCGCCATCAAATGCTTGTTTGCGAACTTGCCGGTTCCAGTGAAGAGTCGTGATTGAAACGTTTTATCAGCGATAGTTAACATGGTTAGCCTCCTGCAATAGCTTGGAAAAGAGAAATAGCATCGCCTTCATTGACGACAGTTTGTTGCCACTGGCTGCGCGGGACAACCGCATTATTGATTGCAAATACACAACCCAGATCAGGGAGTGATAAAGCGTGGATAATGTCCGCTAGAGACGACAAGTGCGCGACCTGTTCTGGTTGCTCGTTTATAGAGATCGTTATATGACTCATTGGATTTCTTCTTCTAAATGCTTAACTGCAGACGCACTGCACACGGGACATTCACTATCTTGAGTGACCATTAAGTTTTGCCAGTTCATCGTTTGGCCATCGAACAGTTTGAGCTGGTGTGTTGCTACCTGAAACTCACCACGAGTTAAACGTTGAATAGCAGCCAAAGCTTGAAGGTTACCTATGGTGCCAACAACCGGGCCTATGATGCCGCTATCACTACAACGAGTCGTTTGTGGATGATGACTGAACGGGAACAAACAGTGATAGCACCCTTTCTGATTCTCATAATCAAATACAATAAACTGGCCTTTCCAACCGATTGCAGATCCAGAAATCAAAGGTGTATTGCTGCCGAAACACGCTTGGTTAACCTGCTGGCGTGACGCAAAGTTGTCAGTACAATCCAACACCAAATCAGCGAGCATCACTTCAAGTTCAAGCTGACTGTCACTCATTCGCTGATTGATGGTTCTAACTTGACTGCGACTATTGAGCTCAGTCAGTTGTTGCTTCATAGCTTCGACTTTAGGCGAACCTAACTGACTTTCTTTGAACGCGACCTGTCGTTGCAGGTTAGACGAATCCACACAGTCATCATCAACCAACACGATCTTTCCGACACCCGAAGCCGCAAGGTAAAGAGTGGCAGCATTGCCTAAGCCACCACAACCAATCACTAACACATGGCTGTTTAATAGATTTCGTTGCCCTTGCTCACCGACTTCAGGTAATGCAATTTGTCGTTGATAACGAATAAACTCAAAATCACTCAGCATAGCTAGGCTCCTGCGCAACCTCTTCACCAATATTTGAAGGTTTAGGCGTCATCAGTTTTTCAAAAAACTCGATCACCTTTTTGGGGTCTTCCGCTAATGTAATCGCACGAACAACCGCCAAACTCGACACCCCACAATCCCACACCTGCTCAGCTGTTGATTGGTCAATACCACCAATAGCAACCGTCGGATAACCGATGAGTTGTTCTGTGTATGGGATAGTATCAATCAGCTGTTGATACAGAGATAAACGAACTAAACCCTGAGGCTTTGATGGCATCTGTTTAGTTGATGTTGGGAAGATGTGGCCTAGCGCAATATAGCTTGGGTTAATCTGAACAATGCGTAGCAACTCGTAATAGCCATGAGTCGATAACCCAATCTTTATACCCGCAAAGCTCAACTGTGAGAGGTTTGATTCTTCAATATCCTCTTGCCCTAAATGAACACCAAAAGCGTCATGCTTGAGTGCAAGCTTCCAGTAATCATTGATAAAAACTTGAGCGTTATACTCACGACCAAGATCGATAGATCGTGCGACTTGTTGTTCTAAATCCGCTTGCTGTGGATTCTTAATACGTAGTTGGACAGTGTTGATTCCAAGCTTGAGCAATCTTTCGATCCACTCAACATCATCAACTACTGGGTATAAACCGAGGCTACTCTTACTCAACTCAGGAAAAGAAAGTGATGTCCCTTGGTTAGCCCAACCTACGCATATGTCCAATCGTTGATCTTCAAGAACAGGGATAGGAAAGTTTTGGTAATGTGCAGGCCATGTTCCACGTGAAACATTGGACGCTGCGCGAGCTAAAACAAGTGCGTCTTCTAATGGGAACTCCAACGCCAACAAAGTAAGTAACCAGGCAAAATGGCCGTGATTATCTAACTCCTGATGAGCTGTAGTGTCATTCTTGATGACACGATTAGCATCTAGGTGTGACCAGATATCCAGTACAGCTGAATCATCTGAGACACCGATATAGATGGTATTCGGAGTTTCTGTAAAGGCATCACAAACGTCAGTTAACGCGACTGAATTACTGTAATCAACAACATGGTTCAGTTCCGCTAACTTACACTCTGCCAATGAATCAACATCATGAGCGAAGCCAATAGATAACGCCTGCTGAGAATCAACGATAGAGAAGTATTGAGTTGAGCTTACACCCAACTCAACCGTATCAGTTGCCAAGCCTTGTCGCTTAGCAACCAATAGACAGTTCTGCACCTCTCCCGTTAACTCAATATTTTGAGATGGGATGAGTATCTTCACTGTCATTATTCCTCTAATTGAGCTTCTTTTGCGGCTACTGCAGGATGATAAAGTTCAGAGCCAGTATCACGGAACTCTTGTGATTTTTGACGCATCCCTTCCAACGGGTTATCTAGCATCTTAATCTCGATAGCCTGATCCGCGGCTACTTGTTCGGTGTCTTTCGCATACTCTCGAACTTCTTGAGAAATCTTCATCGAGCAGAATTTAGGTCCACACATTGAGCAGAAGTGAGCAACCTTGCCCGACTCTTGTGGCAGAGTTTCATCATGGAAAGAACGCGCGGTTTCAGGATCTAAAGCTAGATTGAATTGGTCTTCCCAACGGAATTCAAAACGTGCCTTTGATAATGCATTATCTCGGATTTGTGCGCCCGGATGTCCTTTAGCGAGGTCCGCTGCGTGTGCTGCTAGCTTGTAAGTAATCAAGCCAGTCTTCACATCTTCTTTATTTGGTAAGCCTAGGTGCTCTTTAGGGGTGACATAACACAGCATCGCACAGCCGTACCAACCAATCATGGCCGCGCCAATACCAGAGGTAATATGGTCGTAACCAGGGGCAATATCTGTCGTCAATGGGCCTAAAGTATAGAAAGGCGCTTCATGGCAGTGCTCTAACTGCTCGTCCATATTCTCTTTAATCAGGTGCATTGGTACATGTCCAGGGCCTTCAATGATCACCTGAACGTCATATTCCCAAGCCACTTTAGTCAACTCACCTAGAGTACGTAACTCCGAGAATTGAGCCTCATCATTAGCATCTGCAATTGAGCCCGGGCGTAAACCGTCACCTAATGACAGAGCAACATCGTACTTCGCACAGATCTCACAGATCTCACGGAAGTGGGTATAAAGGAAACTTTCTTGGTGATGAGCAAGACACCATTTCGCGATGATGGAGCCGCCACGAGAGACAATGCCAGTCACACGCTTAGCCGTCATCGGAACGTAGCGAAGCAACAAGCCAGCATGGATAGTGAAGTAATCAACACCCTGCTCTGCTTGTTCAATCAAGGTATCGCGCATCACTTCCCAGTTAAGGTCTTCGGCAACGCCATTCACTTTTTCAAGCGCTTGATACATAGGAACCGTACCAATTGGTACTGGGCTATTACGTAGGATCCATTCGCGAGTCTCGTGAATATTACGACCAGTAGAAAGGTCCATCACGGTATCGCCACCCCAGCGAGTCGACCATACTAGCTTCTCAACTTCTTCTTCAATCGAAGAGCTTACTGAAGAGTTACCGATATTGGCGTTCACTTTCACTAAGAAGTTTCGACCAATAATCATCGGTTCTGATTCTGGGTGGTTAATGTTTGAAGGGATAATAGCTCGACCTTCAGCAACCTCTTTACGCACGAACTCAGGGGTGATCTCTTTCGGTAGGTTTGCGCCAAAATTATGGCCAGGGTGTTGATGGTTAAGCTGCTCATCAGCGAACTTCTGACGTCCCATGTTCTCACGTATGGCAATGTACTCCATTTCAGGTGTGATAATACCCTGACGAGCATAGTGCAGCTGAGTAACACATTGGTTGCCTGTTGCGCGACGAATTCTAGGCAGGTTGCCGTAGCGAAGGTCGTCTAGAGTTTCATCTTCTAAACGTTCTTTGGTGTAAACAGAGCTTACGTCTTCTAACAGTTCCGTATCACCACGCTCTTCAATCCATTGCTCTCGCAACTTAGGAAGACCGCTATACAGGTCTATTTGATGTGTAGGGTCTGTGTAAACACCTGAGGTATCGTAAACTTGAATGGGTACATTAGGTTCGAATACAGGCTCTTTTTTGGTACCACCAACAAGGCTATCAGCGAGTGATATTTCTCGGACAGGGACTTGAATGTCCTCTCGAGATCCTTGGATGTAAGCTTTTTTTGAGTTTGGATAGGGTTGTACGGATAAAGAATCAATGAAATTCTTCGCTTCCAGTCTTGCTTGTTTACGAGTCGACATAGCATTTTTCCTTGGCTTTTAGCCATTATTTATAGGGATAAAAATGCTTGACGGATTAGATGCTACAAGAGGGATCACGGTAAGAAATACAGTTGTGATCTGGAGATAGATCTCTAGAAGGATTCTAGTTAGATATCTACTCTTGTTCCCTTCGCAGGTATTAGCCTGATCAGGTTCAACGGATCCCGAGTTAACGGTCTCAGCCATATGGCACTCCGACAAGTTCGATCGAGTATATAAAAACGGCTTGGATAAACCAAGCCGAGTTGTTAACAAATCGTAAGAAAGTTTTAAGACTTTATCAAAAGTTGGAAGCCGATCCATGCGGCTGAAATACTGAGTACCACGTTGAGTAGCACATTGAGTCCCATCTTAAAGAAAGCGCCCTGCTGCATAAGAAGTACGTTATCCATAGAAAACGTAGAAAATGTCGTCAGTGCTCCTAGGAAACCAAGACCGATAATTTGTCTCCACGGTTCCGTCGCGACCATCTCGTTTTCAAACGCGGCGATGAGCAATCCCATAATCAAAGAACCAATTACGTTAACAGTCAGCGTACCATAAGGAAAACCACGCCCTAGCATCACCACACATAACTCTGAAATCAAATAACGCGAACAAGCACCAAATGCGCCACCAATGGCAATAAAACCTAAAATAGATAACTGACCCATGAATCCTCCCAAACAATAGTCTCTATATTCTAGCTTTACCGCCGATAAAAGCGAGGGTAGAAACTAAGAATGCATGCGCAAATATTAAAAGTTACAGGTGTCACTTAACTTCAATGTATCCCATTAAACCGGTTTTCATGTGTTCTATAACATGACAGTGGTACATCCAGCGGCCAGGGTTATCCGCAACAAATGCAGCTTTAGCTCGGCCGTTTTTTCCAAGTAACACTGTATCGGTATGGAAAGGCTCTTCAATTTTTTTACCATCAAGTTCCAATACCGTAAATGTATGACCATGAATATGAATCGGGTGATGATATTGAGTGACGTTCTTAAGATCGAATATGTAGGTCTTACCCAACTCTAAAGTCGCCAACGGTTCAGGAATATTATCTTTGCTCATCCCCTCCCATGCTCGTTTATTAGTTAGCCAAAACTTAGGCATAGATTTTCCATCTTTAGATACTGGAGAAACCGCCCCTTCCCATTCAAATAAAAAGTCGATTTCTTCTGCATTAGCCAAATCTAAATTGGGCACAGGATTAAGGGGTAAAGAAGGTAGAGAGCGATTCTCGACAAGGGTTGAATCTACAACTTCGAACTCACACAAAGAGAAAGGAAAGCGTCCTTTCATTTGAAGGACGCTCACTCGCCCACCTGCTTTGGGTGCTATCAATCCAATATCTACTCGCATCCCCGGGCCAACTTTATGTTGAGTCAGCTTATAAGGTGTTTTTACAGGGTTACCATCAATGGCAATCACCCATGCCTCAGCCCCTTCGACAGCTATAGGGTAAGTGATCGTATTGTCGACATTAGCGATACGTAGCCTGGTCGGTGCATGTTGTTTTAACTGATAGACAGGCTCATGTATTCCATTAACGCTACTCCACTCTCCTGGCGTGCCCATGCGAGCGCTGAGCCGTGGGATCATTAGATCTTTCCATTGGCCTTTCTTATCTATATGCCAATGTTTAAGCATCAGTGCGTGCTCTTCATCAAACTGCACTGGAATATTCTCTTCTACGATAATAAGACCAACTAAGCCCATACCAAGCTGCTTCACACTATTCATATGTGGGTGATACCAAAATGTGCCAGCATCTGGCGGCGTAAACTCATAAATGAATGTTTCACCTGGCATGATCGGTGGCTGACTTAAGAAGGGGACCCCATCCATTTCGATAGGAATTCTTAAACCATGCCAATGAATAGTCGTCGGCTCTGATAGCTTATTCGTAAAGCGGATCGTGACCTTTTCACCCTGTCGACATCGAATTGTCGGAGCAGGGATCTGCCCATTAAAGGCTAAAACATTGGTATTAAATCCCGTCACCAACTCAGCTGTTGAAGGTTCTGCAGTTAAGTCATAAACATACTTTCCTTGCTCATCAACTGACCGGTTAATTGAGCAAGCGGGTAGAACAGTGAGTGCTGATATAGCGAGAGATGATTGAATAAACTTACGACGGGAGATATCCATATTTGTTGCCTTTTAGTAATAACGACCAAAATGTAACAAAATATTGAGAATAATTCTCATAAAGAAGTGTGGATTGTGCTGTTGATTGTTTATAAAAGAGGCTGAGATAAGTAAGCGCTTACACTTTTAAGGCTAGGTTTTATTAAAAGCAGGAATTATCGACTAAAAATCGAACAAATATAAAGTAAAAAACAGAACTTCTGCTGAGGCATTGATATGGTACTGCGGAGGTTTCTACTCCCAACGCGCGCTATTTTGGTAAGTTGGAGAATCCGCTGCTCTGCTAATAACGTATATTGGATTCAGAAAGCAAAAAAGGCTCTAGCATTTCTGCTAGAGCCTTAAATATGGCAGGGGTGGAGAGATT
>NZ_JBGOOU010000044.1:0-36468 GCF_041439815.1 Vibrio sp. 1F279
AAATCTGCCGGCACTGCCTTCGATGGTTCGAATCCGTCTCCCTCCACCATATTCTCCTTAATTGGAAAATCGAAAAGCCAACTCATTGAGTTGGCTTTTTTCGTTTCTGTGTATAATATTTCACTGTACCCGTTACCTTTCTCGTTCAACGATCTTGATAACCTATCATCCAAGTTGAGAAACTTCTCTCAACAACTGAATTAAAATCAAATATGCAGCTACAAACCCTAGGAAAAGGTCGCTTCGAAACTGAGTGGACCGAAGACAAGCAACTAATCGAACAAACCATTCGTGATTGTATTTGTACGAGCAGAATATTTGAGGAAAATGAGAAGTTATTAACTCAAGGAGAGCATGTAGAAAACCTATACCTTGTTGATTCAGGAAGAGTTTCCATGGGGATGACGGCTCGAAACGGTAAAACATTTTTGCTAGGTACTCTCGAATGTGAGCAACAAGTTTTCGGAGAGATGGAATTCTTCACCGGATACCGCTGCCAAATGGATATTATGCCAATCGAGCCTGTTAGCGTATCTATCATTGATGCACAAAAACTAAAGAAGTATTTGTTAGAGCAACCTAGGCTTTCTCTCTATTTCGCTAGCGCTATCGCTATTGACTATCAAGACACAGTCGAGATCCTAACAAGGCGTCTTCTATATCCGATTACTTATAATGTTGCCTACGATATTTATCATCAATATTTGAATGATTTACCCGTCGACGGCTTTCAAAAAAATTACCTCGAAGCAGAACGTTTTGCTACAACTGATAGAGTCTACCGCCGCGCAGTGAAAGAGCTTGAGAGCAAAGGTTTTATTGCTAAAGAAAAGAAAGGACTAAGGATTCTTGATCTAGAAGGGCTTAGAAAGTTTGCGGAGCAATAAAGGCCTGCACAAATGCAGACCTTTTCGGTGTCGCTTAAACCGATAACTATTTATGCAGTTTGAGTTTGATTGGATTGGCTTGCTTTGTACTTTGTAGATGCAATAAGCATTACCAACACAACAGCATATATTGCAGGGATGGCATACATAACCGTTTGTAAGCCAACAATACTTTCCATCATAGAGCTAATCGCAGGGCTAAACATTGCACCAGCACTGCCGCTAACCAATATATAAGAAACATTCTTACTTGATGCATTGCGAACAAATGACACACCATAAGCAATGAAAGCATTATAAAGTGCAGCACAAGCAAATCCGTAACCATAAGTCAGGTAAGAGAGCCATTCTAGTTGGTTTGTAGTAACGATGACGCTCGTTATCACCATTGCAAGTGTAATGATCGTCAATAAGAAATACTGAATCTTCATACGCGACACAATGACAGTCGAAACTAAAGCACCAACCAACGCTGCTGACCAATACTGAGTAATAATGTTACCCGCTTGTTCAAATGGAATATCGAACTTCTCTTTCACAAACATTGGAGCCCAAGTTAAGAAAGTATAAAGGGCAAGCATTCCTAAGAATAATCCGATACCACCACTAATAATGCCGAAGTTCCATTCAGACTTTGATTCAGTTTGTGTTGCGCTTTCATCACTACATTGATTGAAGTTAGTCAGCAAAGCGATAAACATTGTTGCCAATGCAACCACGCCAACACTCAAGTAACTGATGCTCCAATTCATTGCATTAGTAAGTGCGTAAGTGGTGATCATTGGGAACACAACACCTGCAATGTTAAATGTCGCGTCTTGTACCACTAACATTGTGCTCTGAATTTTGTCTTTCCATAATGAAACGACAATAGTACCAGCGATACACAGACCAACACCGCCACAAAAACCAATGATAGCCATACATAACATCACGATCGATAACGAAGGTGCAATGTAAAGGCCTAATGAGGACAGTGCGATAATGCCATAGCACAACACCGTCATGCGTTTAATACCGACTTTTTCAATTAAGAAGAAAGCTGCAATAGTGCCGGCTAGTGCTCCACCATTTAATAAAGAAAATATTGATGCTACTTCATTTATATTCGCGTTAAATGCATTGGCTATTGGTTCGACCAACATACCAAATTGTGTCGCAAAGCCCGCCATAACGAAATTAGCGAGGAAACTGATAGCAGTGAGTGTCATTTTATTTTTCATTGTTCACTCCAAGGGCTCGTAGGTTAGATGTTTTAATTTGGGAGAGCTTAACTTTAAGCCCTCCACACAGGATTAAGCTTTGATTGCCGTTTCTAGAGCAATTTCAATCATGTTGTTGAATGAAAGCTGACGCTCTTCTGCTGTGGTCTCCTCACCCGTGATACAATGATCAGACACCGTCAGGATCGCTAATGACTCAATACCAAATTGTTGTGCTAGCCCGTATAAGCCTGCAACTTCCATATCGATACCAAGCACCCCAAAACGCTCCAAGGCAGGGATAAGATCTTCATCAGGATCGTAATAAAGGTCGCCAGTAAACACGTTGCCAACTTTTACGTCTATATTCTTCTCTTTTGCTGAAAGGTAAGCATCATGTAAAAGCTCAAACGTTGCCGATGTCGCCATTTGATAACCACTACTGCGCTTGGCATTAGTTGGAGAGTCTGTACCGGCGGCTTGTGCCAAAATCACATCACGCATCAAGACATTTTTCTGCGTTGCACCAACACTGCCGATACGAATAATGCGCTTAACACCGAAATCATTAATCAGTTCGTGGCCATAGAGAACCATTGATGGTACACCCATGCCATGCCCCATAACTGAGATGCGCTGCCCTTTGTAATAGCCAGTGTATCCAAACATGTTGCGAATATCAGTTACGAGTTTTGCGTCTTCTAAGTAGGTTTCAGCTATGTATTTCGCTCGTAGTGGGTCACCCGGCATAATTACCGTAGATGCGAAATCCTCAGCAGTGCCAGCAATATGTGCAGTCATAATGTTTCCTTATTTGTTTTGTTGGCGCAATCATAAGGAGCAATGGCACAAAGCATTGAGGACAAATGTCCGCTTTCAAAGTACTGCCTCTCAAATTTGAATCTCTCTATCAAAACAGAGAAGCAACGGTTCTAAGAACCTAGGTATGACTGGCTTGCTATCCTCAGCCCACAAAAAAGCCCCTGCTGATTTCTCAGCAGGGGCTTTCAATTATTTGGTGTCATTCCGAATAACTACATCCTATTGATGTTGAGTTAAATCCTGGAATTAACCTTGAATACCAACAATTAACCAAGGTGCATTGTTAGTTGTTAGATCACGCTCTAGGTGCCAGATATCAGTGATATCTTCTTCAACGCCATCCGCTGTGTCACGGTAACGACCGCCAAACTGAAGGCTTAACTGTGCTTTGCTACCATCGTGGTCTGCACGAACGATTTCAGCATCAACGTACATTACGTCAGTGTGCTGATCACCGTCTAGCTTATTACGCTCAGCTTTTAGGTCTTCAAATAGGCTTGGAGATACGTATTCTTCAATCGTGTTTAGTTCGTTGTGATTCCATGCACCTTGCAGTGTACGGTAGTGCTCACGAGAACCGTTGATGAATGCCGCTTGATCAAAGCCCGGTGGGTAGTTATGTGGAACATCGCTTTGTGCACCAAAACCGAAACCACCAGCGCTATTTTGCGAATGAGGTTGTGATTGAGGCTGTGCTTGCTCGAAGTTATGAACATTTGGTTGTTGCTTAGGTTGTTCAAACTTGTTCTGACCCATGCCGCCGAATGCTGGCTGTTGGCCGCGCGCATTCTGCTGATTCATTGAGCCCTGCTTCGCGCCCAACATTCCGCGTAGGAATTTAAACGCTAGGAAAGCAATCAGACCCATGATCAGAATATCCATGAACTGGATACCTTCAAATGCGCCACCAAAGAATGCAGCTAAAAGACCACCAGCAAGTAAACCACCTAGCAGACCGCCCATAAGGCCTTTCTTGCTAGAGTTAGCTGCTGCTGTTTTCTTGCCAGTTTGATCTTGTCGGATCGAATTTGTGTTTTGTTGTTTTGGTGCTGGAGCCGTTTTAAAGCTTTTGCCAAATGACTTACCACCACCAAACTTTTTCGCTTCCGCGATTGGCGTCACCGCGACTGTTACCAACAGGATCGCGACTAGTGAGAAAAATCGTTTCATTATTATCCTTTATAGGTTTTTTTATCTTTCGACACCTTAATCATACTCGTTAACAAAGAACAATGAAATATTCACGACGTTTACACATGTATCATAATATTGCGGCTATTAATTGATTACTAAACTAGCGAAGGGATTGACGGCACTCTGGGGCAGCATTAAAATATTGAACGATGTTCATTTAATAGAAAGTACTCATGGCAAGACGAAACGATCATACTCGCGAACAATTAGTGCAATTAACCTTAAAGACGGTAACCGACTTCTTAGAAGAGCACTCTTATCACGAGCTAAGTCTACGTAAAATTGCCAATATGATTGGCTATGTCCCTAGCACCTTGGTGAATGTATTTGGTAATTACAACCTACTCCTTTTACACGTTGTTGCTCAAACATTAGATGAACTGTCGTCCCAATCTGCTTCTGCTGTTGAACAATCGAGCAACCCTCAACAGGCTCTTTTTAATCTTGCATACTGCTATCACGATTTTGCACAAAAACACCCTCACCGTTGGCAGCTTATCTTTGAGCACAACATGAATGGTGAAAACCTTCCTGAATGGCAATCGAACCGTATTGATAGAATGACAGGTATGTTAGAGCAATTGCTGGTAGCTATTGCTCCTGAACACACAGAAAGCGAAGTCATTAAAGCCAGCCGTGTATTATGGTCTGGAGTACATGGAATTACTCTACTTAGCGTTGATGATAAATTTTTCGCCTCTGAACCTATCGATGGTAAAGCGTTGATCAATAACCTAATCTCAAACTACTTAACCAACTGGTAATCATTCAAGGAAAGACAATGAACAACAGCAGCCAATCTTCGCTGTTAACGCAAAAAAGGTTCCTACCCTACTTTATTACTCAATTTCTAGGCGCCTTTAATGACAACATATTCAAAAATGTTCTGTTACTGTTTGTTGCTTTCGCAAGCGTAGATACGCTGCCTATTTCCAGCAACCTATTCATTAATTTGGCCGCTGGTCTTTTTATTCTGCCCTTCTTCCTGTTTTCTGCTTTGGCTGGTGTACTGGCTGACAAATACGAAAAATCTTGGTTTATACGTAAAGTTAAGCTCCTTGAAGTGGCGATCATGTCACTGGGTGCGATCGGGTTTATCTACGAAAGCTACGGGATACTACTCCTACTTCTGGTCCTAATGGGAACGCAAAGTGCCTTCTTTGGCCCGGTGAAATACGCACTGCTTCCACAACAGTTAGAAACAAAAGAGCTGGTATCCGGCAACGCTTTAGTCGAAACCGGCACATTCTTAGCCATCCTTATTGGTACTCTAGGTGCCGGTATTATTGCATCTGAAGAAAGCGCGAAGCTCATTGCTGCGGTATGTATTGTTTCTTTCGCCGTGCTTGGCTATGTATCAAGCTGCTTTATTCCACAAGCGCCAAGTAACGCACCAGATCTGAAAGTGAAGTGGCAGCCAGTAAAGCTAACCCGCGCGACACTGGCGATTGCCAAAAAAGATCGCCCAACGTTTCAAGCTCTGATGTCTATCAGCTGGTTCTGGTTCCTTGGCGCTGCTTATCTAACTCAGTTTCCAAACTTCACAAAGCTCCACTTGAACGGCACTGAAAGCTCGGTTGCCTTTTTGTTAGCTCTTTTCTCGGTCGGTATTGCGATAGGTTCTTTGGCTTGCGATAAGTTGTCAAATCACAGAATTGAAATCGGCATCGTACCAATGGGTAGCCTAGGTATGTCGATTTTTGGGCTATTGATGGCGATATCCATTCCTGAGTCCTTGCCTGAGTTTACCTCTTTCCATCAATTCGTGACGTATTCAGAGCTGTGGCCGCTGTTTGCTTATCTTCTGCTCTTAGGTGTCTCTGGCGGTATCTTCATTGTTCCTCTGTATTCTCTGATGCAGTTACGAGCGAAACCAGATGAACGCGCTCAAGTGATTGCCGGGCTCAACATTTACAATTCACTATTCATGGTGGGAAGCGCCGTTTTGGGTATTGTTTGCCTGAGTGTTCTCGATCTTTCTATTCCACAGCTGTTTGTGTTGCTCGCGATAGGGAATACTTTGGTTATGCTGTACCTGTTTTATCAGGTGCCTATCTACGCTTTCCGTTTCTTTACATGGGTGGTCACTCACACCATGTACCGAGTTAAGCACAAGAACTTACACCATCTTCCAGAGAATGGCGGCGCATTGATCGTTTGCAACCATGTGAGTTATATGGATGCACTGCTTCTGAGTGCGGTTTGCCCTCGCTTGATTCGGTTTGTGATGGAAGAGGATTACGCCAAACTTCCTCCACTACGTCGATTCTTGAAAAGAGCAGGAGTTATTCCAATTTCCGCAACCAACCGAAACTCGATTAGAAATGCTTTCAAAAAAGTTGAACGAGCCCTAGATGAAGGGCACATCGTCTGTATTTTCCCTGAAGGCAAGCTAACCGCTGATGGCGAAGTAGCCGAATTCATGCGTGGCATGGAGTTGATTATCAAACGTTCTCCTGTACCTGTGATTCCAATGGCACTTAAAGGGTTATGGGGCAGTTACTTCAGTCGTTATAAAGGTCAAGCTTTCAAGGGGCTACCCACCCGTTTCAGGGCCAAGTTAGAGATAGAAGCTGCCGAACCTATGCTAGCCAAGGAAGCTTCATGCGACACTCTTCGACAGTCAGTCTCTGATCTTCGCGGCTCACTACGCTAAATAACCAACCCTTTATTCATATCAGCTGAACAAACGTTTAGTTTTACTTAACGTTTGTTCAATTCATTTAGACTTACTTACCATTGCGTTAAGCGTATAGTCTTCCACTACGCTGCCAATACTAGACGCGACGAATTAAATATAATGAATCTAAAAAAGTCTGTTCCATTTTATCTTGCTGCTCTGTTTTGCTTAACCCCATGGGTGAGTTCACCGACGGCACTCGTGATCGGTTTCCTTCTTGCGAGCTTAGGTTTAGTCCCTGAGCATCTAGAAGTAGGCAAACTCACAAAGAAGCTACTGGCCTACTCGATTGTCGGCTTAGGCTTTGGCATTCAGTTTGAGAAAGCATTAGCGGTCACAGGCGATGGTATTGGCCTCATTGTCACGACGATTATTGGTACCTTGGTCATTGGTTGGTTCTTGGCAAAACGCATGGGATTAGATCGCACCACGGGTTACCTTATCTCTTCTGGTACCGCAATTTGTGGTGGTAGCGCCATTGCCGCCGTAGCACCGGCCATCAAAGCTGATGATGAACAGATTGGCTTGGCGTTAGCCACTGTATTTGTGTTGAACTCGGTCGCCCTTTTCTTGTTCCCAATGATTGGCCATGCACTAGAGTTAAGCCAACAAACTTTCGGAACATGGGCTGCCATCGCGATTCATGATACCTCCTCTGTAGTCGGCGCAGCATCAGCATATGGCGAAGAAGCACTGACCACAGCAACCACATTGAAGCTCGCTCGCGCACTTTGGATTATCCCAATCGCGTTAGTCAGCGCAATGATCTTCAAGAACGATCAAAAGAAGATTACGATTCCTTACTTCATTTTCTTCTATTGCGCTGCTATTGCTGTTAGTGACTTGCTGCCACAATTTGAGATGGTCTATCAAGGTATCTTTGATGTGTCTAAGCGTGCATTGGTGGTATGTCTATTCTTGATTGGTTGCGGTATTTCAGTAGAGAAGCTTAAAGCCGCAGGGCCGAAGCCATTGATGTTTGGTATTACAATGTGGACGATGATTTCGACAGGCTCATTAGCGTGGTTAACTCTCGCTTAATCCGCCTAATTACACCTAATACGTAAAGAAACGCTTTAGGTGGTGTTTGGTTACCTAGACACTCAGATTAACGAGCAACAAAACAAAAAGGCGAAGCTCTAATGGGCTTTGCCCCTATCGTTTTTAGTGAAAATATCGTTTGTAGTAAAGATATTCTTTGTTACAACAATCACGAATCAAACAGGGGCTTATCACTCTTCTTGCTCTCTCTTTTCATTAAAACAAGTACCACAACCAGCACAAATGCAGTAAGTTCAGCCAATGAACGAGTCAGTCCTGACGAAACGAGCGCTTGGCCTATCTGCAGCAAAACCGCAATGATGAGGGCAACTTTCATAATAAGACCTTATTCTATAATCCGTTATTTATAGAGCTTATTATGATGGATGGTTATAAAGATAATAAATTCTGTTTTGAACTATCTAATTGCTAAATTAACTAACCTAGCGTAACCGCCCCTCTAGCCACTTAATAAACGTTCTTACCTTCGGTCGCTTTTCAGTGCCTAACGGACAGATCAATTCGTATCCTTTATCAGTATCCATACTTGGATAAGGCGTTATGAGCTCACCAGTCTCAATGTACGGCTTAACAAAATGATAGCGCCCCATTGCCACACCGATATTATGCAGAGCACTCTGCACGCCCATGTCTCGGTGGCTCACACAATAAAACTGCTCAAACAGATTTACATCGAGTTGATTGTGCTTAATCCAACGCTGCCACACATCAGAGCCTAGCGCATGAATGAAATTAATCCGGTGTAACGACTCTAAACCATCATCAAAGATATCGTGTTCAGCGGCATAACTCGGCGTACATACCGGAATATACTTTTCACCAAACAGACGCTGTCGATGCATGTCTTTTAGATCGTCAGCACCATAGTAAATTGCGACATCGAGATGATTTTGATGAAAATCCTGCTCTTCTTGCGAGAAGATGTTGAGATTAAACTTAGGATATCGCTGTTTAAAATCCGCCAATCTTGGCAGTAACCAACTGTTAGCAAATGCAGGACTGGTACCAATATTGATCTGACCGTACAAGTCGGTGTTGGTAATGTCTTCGATTTCGCCAAAAATAGAGCTCAACGACTTCGATAACGTGCGTTGAAAGCGTTGCCCTTCTTCGGTCAGCTCCAGCTTACGAGTCCCTCGTACAAACAAATTAAACCCAAGCTCTCCTTCCAACACTTTGATTCGATGGCTAACGGCTCCCTGAGTCAAATGCAACTTTTTCGCGGCTAACGTAAAGCTCATTTTCTCTGCAGCAACATTAAATGTATGAAGGTTTCTCAGTAAAGACTGATGGTTAGCCATACGAACTCATGCATTAAAAATTTTAATTCATAGTACTACCCGTTTCGTTTGTTTGCATTAAGAAATAAGTTTCTAATAGCCGCAGTTACTTAAAACCCTGCCTCGATCAATATTTAACTCCATACGTTGACGAGCAGAAACATTAAAAAAATTAATTACAAACTTAGGGGCACGTATGAATATACTTGGGTATATGCAAAAAGTAGGTAAGGCATTGATGGTTCCCGTAGCCACACTGCCAGCTGCAGCAATCCTTATGGGGATCGGCTACTGGTTGGATCCTGTTGGTTGGGGTTCAGAGAGTATTCTGGCCGCATTCTTGATCAAATCAGGAGGCGCGATCATCGACAACATGGCGGTTCTGTTCGCAGTGGGTGTTGCCTTTGGTTTAAGCCGTGATAAGAATGGTTCTGCGGCACTGTCCGGTTTTGTGATGTTCCTCGTCGTGACCACGCTACTGGCTCCAGGCTCAGTTGCTCAATTAATGGATGTTGAACTAAGTGAAGTGCCAGCAGCATTTGGAAAAATCAGCAACCAATTCGTAGGTATCATTGTCGGTATTATTTCCGCTGAAATCTATAACCGCTACTCCACCGTTGAGCTTCCTCAAGCTTTAGCTTTCTTCAGCGGTAAGCGTTTGGTTCCTATCCTTACCTCAATCGCAGGTATGGCGCTCTCTTTTGCTCTGCTAAACATCTGGCCTGCTGTTTACGATGCTCTGATCGTTCTAGGAATTAAACTAGAAAGCATGGGCGCTGTGGGTGCCGGTCTGTTTGGTTTCTTCAACCGTTTGTTCCTATCCGTTGGTATGCACCACGCACTTTACCCTGTGTTCTGGTTCGACGTTGTAGGTATTAACGATATTCCAAACTTCCTCGGCGGTGCACAATCTATCGCTAACGGTACGGGTATTCCGGGTAAAACAGGTATGTACCAAGCGGGCTTCTTCCCTATCATGATGTTTGGTCTACCAGCAGCAGCATTGGCGATGTACCACTGCTCTGATGCGAAAAACAAGAACCAAGTCTTCGCAATCATGCTTGCCGCAGCAATGGCTTCGTTCTTCACAGGCATCACCGAACCTCTTGAATTCAGCTTTATGTTTCTAGCACCTGTATTGTTCCTAGTGCACGCTGTGTTAACAGGTCTGTCGCTTTACATTGCAGCAAGCATGGAATGGATGGCAGGCTTCGGCTTCTCTGCAGGCTTTGTTGACTTAGTGCTATCAAGCCAAAACCCGTTAGCGACTAACTGGTATATGTTATTAGTTCAAGGTGTGGTGTTCTTCGCGCTTTATTACGGTATTTTCCGTTTCGCTATCATCAAGTTCAATCTACGTACTCCGGGTCGTGGTGAAGAGATGGAAGCAGAAAGCGAGACAGAATCTCCAGAAGCGTTAGTTAGCCTAACCAACAACTACATCGAAGCTATTGGTGGTGCAGACAACATTCTAGCAGTGGACAACTGTATTACTCGCTTACGCTTAACAGTAAAAGACTCGTCATCAGCAGACAGTGACAAACTGAAAAAACTAGGTGCTGCAGGCGTCGTGCCTATTGGAAAAGGCGGCCTACAAGTCATTATCGGTTTAGGTAAGGTAGATAAGGTTGCTGAACAAATGAAGAAGGCACTCGCTTAAACTAAACAGCCAGATGCAAAGATAAAATCCTTAATGACCAGATAGAATATTAAGAATTTGTGATGGTTTCACCACCATCACCACCATCACAACCCCCTGAAGCGCAATTACGACTAGTCACCGTATATTGCGCTTCGTTTTATTGTTCTCAGTTCTATTTAGAACGTATCTGCTGTAACCATTGTGCCAACCCTGCGCGTGAAACCTTAATACCTAGCTGTTCTTGATGAGGCATTCGATAGTACTCGACAGGAAATTTGAACCGTTCAAGACGGCCATTTAATTGCTCGGCAAACCATTCTTTAATTGGTAAATCCGTACAATCCACAATAGCGACAGGTCGAAACCCGAACTCATCATCTTCAATTGGAACGATAAACGCCTGATTGATTAAAGATAACTGATTCAGTGCTCGTTCAATTTCTTCACAGTGGATATTCTCACCGCCAGAAATAAACTGATTATCAGCGCGACCAATAATCGACACTTGTTCGACATCCCATTCGCCGAGGTCTTTACTGTCGAACCAACCGTTCTCATCCACCAACGGCGTAACCTCACCCTGATAGTAGTAACCAGAAGCAAGCGTATTGCCGCCAATAAAGATACGTTGATCTTCAATTTTTAACTGGCGTTGGTCGAGAACAAAACCTGCAGTATTACTAGAATCGACTGGCTTCGCGGTCACTGTTGAAGCCGCTTCTGTCATACCGTATCCAAGCCAAGTTTCAATGCCCATTTGTTGAGCTTCAAGCCCTAGCGCTTCTGGGATATGGCTACCGCCTAAAAGCACATGAGTTAAAGTAAGTGCTTGCTTACTCTGCAATAACCTATGTAGTTGAGTAGCCACTAAAGAGGCATGGCTGCAACCTTCAATGTCTGTTTCAAGCTGACCTGTGCCTATTTTGATGCAGCCACCAGCCGCTAACCAACGATGGACAATTGCTAATCCCGATACATGGTACATCGGTAAGCTAAGCAACCAAGTGTCAGCTTGTTCAAAGTTGAAAACGTCTAGTAAACCCTGAGCTGAACATAAGTGTTGCTGCAACGTGTGAGCCACCGCTTTCGGGTTTCCGGTAGAGCCAGAAGTGAATACGATGCTCGCAAGGTTTTGAGGATTAAAGTTGGAGTCTTGAGATGTCGTTATCCTATTATCATCACCATCGACCTTCACTTCATCTAAGCAAGACAAGGTCACCAACTGAGTATTCAAATCGACAGTCTCTGATTGCTCTATCCCGCTACTGTCCAAAAGCCAAAGGTAGCTTTGTTGACCTGCTTGATATAAGGAATCGAGCTTTTGCTTCAGGCGTAAGCTAGGCTGAGGCATGGTGAAAGCGCAAATAACACCCAAATTGAGTGCGGCAAGATAAGCAGGAATCACTTCAGCTTGGTTCTTACCGACAATCGTAAGGACATCACCTTTAGATAGGCCTTGATGAGATAGCTGTTGTTGGTACTCACTCACCAGCACAGACACTTGCTGCCAAGTGTAAGCGCGGTTAGGAATCACTAACGCTGCTTGATGTGGGTTCTGCTGCGCCCACTGTACCCAGAGCGGGTGAGGATTAGATTGTGGGCGCATCATAAGATAACCAAGCTATAGATTGAGAACGGTCTAAGCCAATCGAACGATCAGCCTAAGAAGACCAAATCAATTGCTGTTGTTCAAGCGTTGAAACAGGAAGCTGACAACCCGGCCAAGAGACTTCTAGCTGTTGCTGATACAAGCCAATCGTATCAAGCCCTGGAACTTCATTAGGTAAGTACTGTTGTGCCAATCGAGCAATCTGAGTTAAGCCAAGGCTAGACTCTATGCTTGAACTTAGTACAGGTTTAATACCAAGTTGTTGCGCGCGTTCAATGATAGCAACACAACGCTCTACTGAGCCAATCAAGGTTGGTTTAATCACAACCGCCTTAACACCCGTTAAGTCACTAAGGTTAAACTCTGGACTTCTTACCGCTTCTTGCAGTGTTTCGTCCCATGCAATCGCAACACCGTGGTCAATAGCAAAAGCTAAGCTATCTTCAGGCTTCTGGCAAGGCTCTTCAATAAAGCTAATACGTTGACGCAGTGACGGCGAAATGTACTTGATGAACAGCTTCGCTTTCTCTGGTTTCCACGCACGGTTGGCATCAAGCCTTAGGGTCAAATCAGGGATCGACTCAAGGAATAAGCTGACCAGCATGCCATCACGAATCGCTTCGTAGAGACCGACTTTTACTTTGGCGACCTTCTCGCCTTTCATTTCATTCAGCACAGGGATCAATTCATCTGGATCGCCTGTACACAAAGGCGCTGCTTGGTAGTTACCTTCAGCATTGAGTTCGCCTCGTAATTCCATCATCGCCATCGAAAAACCGAAGGCAACAGAAGGATATAACTCATCAAAAGGCGTTTGAGGGTTATTGTGGATCCAAAGCTCTAATTCGTGTTGCAGCTGAATGCCAGCTTGTTCAGCATCTTCTTGGCTAAAATCTGGCAAAGGAGCAACTTCGCCAAAACCAGTTTTACCATCACTCTCAAGTTGGATGATATAGCCAACGCGTTCGTTCAACTTATTGTCACGAAGAATCACACCACTATCCATAGGTAATTGATAACGGTAGAGTTTAGCGTGACGCTGAGAATTCACTGAGTTCATAAAGTTTCCTAAAAAACGGGGAACATCAAAACAAAACGAGCCGCTATTAGCGACTCATTTTAAAGAAGAGAAAGACTATGGGTTACGCGGAAATTTGTCGAAATCAGGTCGACGTTTCTCGTTGAATGCGTTTCGGCCTTCTTGGCCTTCTTCTGTCATGTAGAACATCATGGTTGCGTTACCCGCCAACTCTTGAAGGCCTGCTTGGCCGTCACAGTCTGCGTTTAGTGCGGCTTTCAAGCAACGCAGTGCCATTGGGCTGTGTTGAAGAACTTCACGACACCAACGAACCGTTTCTTTTTCTAGGTCAGCAACAGGCACTACTGTGTTTACTAGACCCATGTCCAATGCTTCTTGAGCATCGTAGAAACGACACAAGAACCAGATCTCACGCGCTTTCTTTTGACCAACGATACGAGCCATGTAAGAAGCACCCCAACCGCCATCGAATGAACCTACTTTAGGACCCGTCTGACCGAACTGAGCGTTTTCAGCTGCGATAGTAAGGTCTGCCATCATGTGAAGTACATGACCGCCACCGACTGCCCAACCCGATACCGCTGCGATAACGGGTTTTGGACAAGTACGAATTTGACGTTGGAAATCAAGCACGTTCAGGTGATGTGTACCTGAATCATCTTGATAACCGCCGTAGTCACCACGGATACTTTGGTCACCACCAGAACAGAACGCCTTCTCACCAAGACCCGTCAAAATGATTACGCCAACCTTCTCGTCGTAACGAGCGTCAGCCAATGCATTGATCATCTCTTTTACGGTTTGTGGACGGAACGCATTGTGGACTTGAGGACGAGCAATCGTGATTTTCGCAATACCGTCGTCAGACTTGTGGTACTGAATATCTTCAAATTGACTGCTTTCATCGCGCCAGTTAACTGCTGCGTAAAGTTCTTCTTCTGTGATGCCTACTGTTTTAGCCATGGTGATTCCCATTGTTCTATTAGAGACCACGACTAACGAATAGTCGTGACGGTGTTGCTCTGCTTTTGATAGTGCTTGATACGAGAGAACCGCTCAGTCAGTTTAGCGGCGACTGGCGATACATTGGATGATCAGGTTGGAAAACAACTCTGGTTGCTCAAAATGAACATTATGACCAGCGTAATCAACCTGACTATATTCAAAGCCACTATTCTCAGCTAGCTCCATGAATTTACGATCTTTTTCACCACACACATAATGCAATTGATGCTCATGAGATTTCAATGTGGCACGTAAATCCGGTTGCTTAGCTAACGAAGTAGATAACAACATATTTGCTACGGATACTCCAAGGTTACCACTACGCTTTATGACCAAAGTTTGTCTTTGCTCATGATTTAGTGAAGAAAAGACGCTTTGTTGATACCAATCGTCTAAAACATCTTCAATCGACTGCTGCGCAAAACGGACAGCCCATTGCGTATCATGTACTAACCTTTGTGCTCGTTCTTCATCACGCTCCAGACCAAAGTTGCCACCTTCAATAATGACTTTCTTAAGATTGAGCGTTTCGAAGCAAGGGCTTGTCACCCCATACATGGCAAGCCTACCACCCATAGAGTAGCCAATCACCACGATAGGATAATCCGCAGGAAGATCGTTGAGCGCAAGTTGAGAAGTGATGCACTGAACGATTTTCTTGCAGCAATGATCAAAGCCTACCGGATCGATAAAGCGACTTTGTCCGTGCCCGGGCAAATCTATGCAAAGACGAGGAAACTCCTCTAGATATGGATGACATGCGCTCCAATCATCCCCGCTTCCGAGTAAACCATGTAGAAAAACAAGCAAAGGTTTGTCAGAAGATTCTTGTACAGCTGGGTAATAATTGGAGTAAAGCATGTTAAGTCCTTAGGCTAATGCCTCGATGAGCATTGCACTGAATTGTTTCAACAAAGTAGCCGCTTGTTCGGGAGGCGTCTTAACTTCAACGAGCAAGGTGCCCTGACCCTGCTCGAAATGTTGTTCGATAATAGTTTGGTAGCCGTTCAAGGTTTCTGGCGCAGCATAACCAAGCTGGAATTGCGCAGCGGCATGTTCAAAACTGAAACCATGAGGCATTTGATAAAGTGACTGTTTTTGCTGCTCTGGTACAGGCAACAAATCAAAGATCGCACCACCGTCATTGTTTGTCACAACAATAACCATCGGCGTTGAATTATGAGTCAGCAGAGCCAGCGAATTGAGGTCGTAGAGCAAAGAGGTATCACCAATCAACATCAACAACGGATTCTGGTTGATTTTCAACACGCCCGCAGCCGTTGCCACTAAGCCATCGATGCCCGATGCGCCACGATTACTGTAAACTTGATTTGCAGATATTGATGACAACATATCCACCAGCCTTACCATCAAGCTGTTTCCCACAAACAACTCTCTGTCTTTAAGTCTAGTCGACAAGTCAACTGCAACGCTCAACTCGGTCAGTTGGTCATTATTGGATATTTGTGCCAATGCCAATTGTTGAACCGTATTCGCGATTTCGACCAAAGGTGCAGCCCAACCTGCATGTTGACCTAACAAGGTAGGTAAATGCTGTTCTGACACCCATGACTCGATATCAGCAACGATATGGGTTTGAGGCAGATGATCTTGGTTGATTCGGTGCGTATCTGGTGACACAACAATGTATTGTGACGAGCAGAATGATGAAGCTTGCGACTTTATCCAATGATTAAGGCGCTTAGAAACGATACGCTCACCAAATTGGAGAATAAAATTACACTGATTTAGCTTCTCTTTGGCTGAGCTACTTTGTAACCAGAGATCATAATGCTTCCAATCACTGTTCACGCCTGATTGAGGGTCACAAAAAACTGGCCAGCCTAATGCAGTGGCAAACTGCTGAGCTTTTGTCGCTTTTTCAATATCGAGCGAACCGAGAATAACCACACCCTTACGTCCAAGATACTCACCTGGAGCAATCGGTTGTGTATTCACTTGATTAGGTAAAAACGTTTGGCTGTAACAACCTGTTCCCGATTTCCACCCAGAGATACTGGATGTGTACTGTGCATACATTTCAGCGCTACTTGTTGAATACAAAGGCTCAGGAAATGGACAGTTGATATGAATCGCACCGCCAACACTTTGTTGGTTCGCAAGTACGCTATCAACCGATGTCAGAAGCCAATTCAAAGAAGTCTGTGTTGTTGGGCTGGGCAGATTTAAAGAGCTTTCAACATGAGACGAAAAGATACCCTGTTGCTGAATTGCTTGATTCGCCCCACAACCAACCAAGTCTATTGGTCGATCAGACGTCAGCAAGATCAGCTTCTCTCGTGTCAAACCCGATTCAGCCGTCGCAGGAAGAAGGTTCGCAACGGCTGTACCAGAGGTAACAATCACGGCAACTGGCTTATCACTCGCTTTAGCTAAACCTAGAGCAAAAAAACCGAGACCACGCTCGTCAAAGTGCGTGTGTAAAGTTAACTTTGGATTGGCTTCGGCTTCGAGTGTCAATGGTGTTGAGCGAGAACCCGGTGCAACACAAACATGTTCAATACCGCTGCGTGCAAGCTCCTCCAGTAACGTCTTACACCAAACTCTATTTAATACGGCTTGGTCATGATTCATGATGCGACACCCAGTAATGGATGGTCTGAAATTAGGCTAAGTAAAGTTGACATCTTCTTATTCAATTCTTGCCACTCATATTCGGCTACAGATCCCGGCACGATCCCCGCACCCGCAAACAGTTGTACCTGATCGTTTACAATCAAGGCACTTCGAATCGCTACACAAAATTCCGCTCTCTGATGGCTGATATAACCCACAGAACCAGCATACCACCCTCGAGCAAACGGTTCGTGTTCAAGAATGAAATCCATCGCCTCTTTACGCGGTAAACCAGCCACCGCAGCAGTCGGCTGTAATGCAGCAAGCAACTGTACACCGTTAACGCCATTGTTAAGCTGGGCGTGGATATTACGCTTAAGATGCTGCACCTTACGCAAGCGCACAAGACGCGTATCCTTTTCAACATGAACCGTTTGAGAATGAGGAGTGAGGCGCTCAATGATGTCGTCAACCACATACTGGTTCTCATTGAGGTTTTTAGTGTCTTGTGAAAGCCAGTTTGCTAGTTCCATATCCTCGGTCGAGTTTTCTCCTCGGCCAATGGTTCCTGCAAGCGCTTCCGTATCAAGCTCACTACCATATCGGCTATATAAGCGCTCAGGCGTCGAACCAATGAAACTGTGTTTAGAGTCCAGTACCAACATAAAGTGGAAACTGTGATGATTTTGCAAATAGCTGGCTTTAAGCAACTGAGCCGCGCAGATTGGCGCATCCAATTGCAATGTGGTTTTACGCGCTAAAACGACTTTCTTGTACTCTTCGTCGCTAATGCCTTTCAGCACTTTATCGACAAGGTTGCCCCACAGCTCTCGTTCTGGAACGTGGTTAATCTGCTCAATGTGCGCTGACAAAGGGGCCAATATCGCCGCTTCGACAGAAAGCTTATTTAGAGCATTAATAGAAGCAACGCGATCAGGAGATAAGTTGACGGCTAACGACCAAGTCTTGTCAAAGCGGATCAGTTCAACCTGAGGAAGGAAGAAAAACGATTCCATGCAACGACGGTTTTTTGCGGTGTGCCCGTCAAACGAGCGCCCACCCCAGATTCGTTGGTCTTCACCAAGAATTGCGTACGCGGGAGCGGGATCAGAAAAAGTATGTAATTGCCCGAGCGCAACGACCTCTTCACGAGTATCACGTGACTGCCAATAAAACTTAGGAAAGAGTGGTTGAGCATGAAGCCATTCAATAAATGCAAACGATGGTTTTTGCGTTAGAACTTCAACACAACGCACTTCGCTTGCTTGGGCATTTTGTACTCGCTCAATCAAAGCGGAGACAGTTTGCTGGAAATGTGACAAATCGACCTCGTTCACATCTAAATTATTATTATATTAGTTTGATACTTTATGGGCAGCACCAACTTAGATCAAGAATGTACGATATCTTTCGAACATTCGTGTGATTTTAAGCGATCCCGCCTCTTTATTCATCTTAGCCAACAACAAACAAGCGATTAATTAAAATTTAGAAAAGAGTGACAACAAAAAGACCAAACGTGACACTGAAATACGACATTCATCAGATTTTTATTCTATCAAACCCCGTTTTGCGGTACTTTAATAAAGTATTTAAATTAATTTTAGGAAATCGGCAATGCAAAATATCGGGATGTCGTCAAAACTCAACAGCGTATGCTACGAAATCAGGGGGCCTGTACTCAAACATGCTAAGCGTATGGAAGAAGAAGGGCATAAAATACTGAAGCTTAATATCGGTAACCCCGCCCCATTTGGTTTTGACGCCCCTGATGAAATCCTTGTTGATGTAATCCGTAACCTACCGACATCTCAAGGTTACTGTGACTCAAAAGGCATCTATTCAGCCCGCAAAGCGGTTGTTCAACACTACCAGAAAAAAGGCCTCCGTAACCTTGATGTAGAAGATGTTTACATTGGTAACGGCGCATCAGAGCTTATCGTTATGTCTATGCAAGCGCTACTGGATAATGGTGATGAAATCTTAGTTCCCGCTCCGGACTACCCACTATGGACAGCGTCTGTTGCGCTTTCTGGCGGCACGCCGGTTCACTACATGTGTGATGAAGATGCTGATTGGTATCCAGATCTAGACGACATGCGAGCGAAGATCTCACCAAAGACTCGCGGCATCGTTCTTATCAATCCGAACAACCCAACGGGCGCGGTATACAGCCGTGATTTCCTATTACAAGTTGTTGAGATTGCTCGTGAGCACGGTTTGATCATCTTCGCTGATGAAATCTACGACAAAGTACTTTACGACGGTGCGGTACACACTTCAGTTGCAACGCTTGCCGAAGACGTACTCATGGTGACATTCAACGGTCTGTCTAAGGCTTACCGTGTATGTGGGTTCCGTGGTGGTTGGATGTTCTTAACGGGTCCGAAACACATCGCGAAAGGCTATGTCGAAGGGCTAGAAATGCTCGCCTCGATGCGTTTGTGTGCCAACGTGCCAATGCAACACGCGATCCAAACCGCGCTCGGCGGCTATCAGAGTATTAATGAACTGATTCTGCCAGGCGGCCGACTACTTGAGCAACGCGACCGCGCATGGGAGCTAATCAACAAGATCCCTGGCGTTTCTTGTGTGAAACCAAAAGGCGCGATGTACCTGTTCCCTAAGATCGACACCAAGATGTACAACATCAAAGACGATCAGAAGTTTGTGCTCGACTTCCTTAAGCAAGAGAAGGTGCTATTGGTTCAAGGTACGGGCTTCAACTGGCCGAAACCGGATCACTTCCGCATCGTGACTCTGCCGCACATCGAAGATCTAGAAATCGCGATTGGTCGCCTAGAGCGCTTCTTACAGACCTACAGCCAAGACGACCTCATCGAAGGTTAAATAGCACAAAGAAAGATGGCTACAATTTGCTGTTTTAAAAGACTTTAACTTGTATTCATTCACTTCTATGCTTAAAAGGCTCCTATTTAGGAGCCTTTTTTGTATCCGCTGTCTCGTGTCCCTGTGCAAACACAAGATACGAGTGGAGCATTGCTTATACCAATCACAGTAAGTAAGTGTTCAGAAATAGCGCAGGGAAAAAACTTGAGAACAAGGCAGAATTTTTTGGTAAGTAGTTATTCTACAATCAAAAATTCTAACAAAGTTATCGAGTTTTTTAACAAGCTAAGATGACCAGTTATTTACTACGATTGGTACTAAAAGGACTCTTATGAAACAAAGCCATTTCTTTGCCCATCTTGCCCGTATGAAGCTGATTCAACGCTGGCCCCTGATGCGTTCAGTCTCAAGCGAGAATATTTCAGAACATAGCCTACAGGTGGCTTTCGTCGCCCACGCCTTGGCATTAATTAAAAATAAGAAGTTTGATGGTCAGCTCAACCCCGAGCACATTGCTCTGCTTGGCATGTACCACGATACCAGTGAAGTGCTAACAGGTGATTTGCCGACGCCAGTTAAATACTACAACCCAGACATCGCACAAGAGTATAAGAAGATAGAAGCGGCAGCAGAGCAAAGACTGCTTTCAATGCTGCCAGAAGAGTTCCGAGACGACTTCTCCCCGTTTTTGGTCTCTGGAACAGCAAGTAAAGAAGAGCAAAGCATCGTTAAGCAAGCCGACACCATCTGTGCTTACCTGAAATGCTTGGAAGAACTCAGCGCAGGTAATCATGAATACGAACAGGCCAAACGCAGGCTTGAAGAGACGCTATCACAACGTAAAAGCCCGGAAATGGACTACTTTCTCACCACATTTGCGCCGAGCTTTGAATTATCACTAGACGAGATAAGCTAGCTGAGTATAAGTTGAGTGTAATTAGCTAAATAAATCAATTTGATAGGTGCTATTTTGAATTCTCCACTCGAACCACCATTTAAACTCGAACAAGAATGGCAACATCGAAATGACGATGAACATAAAATAAGGCGTGATGACCACCGTAGCCCGTATCAACGCGATCGTGCGCGGGTGCTTCACTCTGCCGCTTTTCGCCGCCTCCAAGCAAAAACCCAAGTTCATGGCACCACGGTAAACGATTTCCACCGAACTCGCCTTACTCATTCGCTAGAAGCCGCTCAGCTAGGTACCGGTATCGTTGCCCAGCTGAAAAAAAAGCAGCCCGAGTTTCGAGATTTGTTGCCTTCAGACAGTTTGATTGATTCATTGTGTCTTGCTCACGACATTGGCCACCCACCTTATGGGCACGGTGGCGAAGTCGCGTTGAACTATATGATGCGCGATCATGGTGGCTTTGAGGGCAATGCTCAAACATTTCGCATTGTCACGCAGCTAGAACCTTACACTGAACATCACGGGATGAACCTATCTCGACGCACTTTGTTAGGTTTGATTAAGTACCCTTCTCTGCTGAGTGAGGTTCAAGCTAAATTGCAGTCTGAACCCGTAAAGCATCAACGACAGCTCCGAGCTAAAGATTGGATGCCAGCAAAAGGCATCTACAATCATGATGAAGAGTTGTTTAACTGGGTGCTTGAACCGCTTTCAAGCAGCGACCAACAGCTCCTAAAACAGAAAAGAAAAACACACACCGAGCCTCTTGAACATAACAAGACCAAATATAAGTCGCTGGATTGTTCGATTATGGAGTTGGCTGATGACATCGCGTATGGCGTACACGATTTAGAAGATGCGATTGTGCTTGGCTCTGTGACCAAAGCTCAGTGGGTCGAATCGGCTTACCCTCAACTTAAAGAGATGGCCGATCCTTGGATTTGTGAACACCTAGATTCAATTACAGAGATGCTTTTCTCTGGTGAGCAGTATCGTCGAAAGGATGCGATTGGTGGGATAGTCAACGCTCTGTTGACCAGTATTTCGATTGAACGAGTAGATGCTAGATTTGAGAATGTACTGCTTGCTTACAATGCGGTGCTTGAACCGAGCATGGACGCCACACTCGACAAACTGAAACACTTTGTCAGCGAGTTCGTGATTCAAGTGCCACAGGTTCAAGTGATAGAATATAAAGGTCAGCAGATTATCATGGATATGTTTGAAGCATTCAGCGCAGATCCTGAACGCTTGCTGCCACTACCTATCAAGAAGCAATGGCTACAACATCAAGATGAGTCTCGAAAAATGCGCGTGATTGCGGATTACATTTCATCAATGACCGATGATCTTGCGCAGAAAATGCATCAGCAACTGTTCTCAGCTCATACCGAGTTTTAATTCCTGGCTCACTTTACTGAAACAGCTTAATCTAAGTAGTTTTTCTCAAACACGCCCGGCGGCATTTGATTGATTTGAAACTGAATCATTCGGTCAAATGCCGTTAGCAGAGGGCTAAAGTCTCGATCATTTTCTAACAAGCTCAACAGATGATAACCCGCCTCTACTGTCGAAAGGCTGTTTTCACTTGGCGCTTTGCGAATTCGGTAATTACCCTTGAGATCTTTCGGCAAGTGAACCGTATTCAGCGCATGCAAGTTACTCGATACTTGCCACATTTTGAACGCCTTCTTCCACGTACCATCCAATAAAATCACACGCAGCTTCTTATTTGGAGATGTTGCCGGCTCAACTGAAACAGAGTTTTCACTTGGGTATAAAATCACATGTTGATACTGCTCATCAGCCAGCAACTCGTTAAGTTGTGTATTCTCTGAGAAGTCTTCACCCACAAGCGTCACACTGTTTTTTAGAGACAAAGAGAGAATACGCGCAGTTCCCATTGGGCGATGCTCTTCTGATGGATGCTGAAGAATGATAAGCTCAACGTTCGATTCTAGTGGCGTAACCCACTGACATATACAAGCTTTCAAAGCCTTGCTGCATTGGCGGCAATAACGAGACATGGATTTAATGTGTACCCTGTTTTAATTTTCACTTCACTTTTATGCGTCTTATTCCAACTAGAGCCTGTGCAGGCTTGGGTAGTTTGGGATAAAAATGCGATCGCCGATGGGCAATGGTGGCGGATCCTAACAGGAAACTTTTCACATACCAACTACTCGCACCTTCTGATGAATCTAGCCAGCTTATGGATCATCAGTTATCTGTTTCAACCGAGTAAAAAACAGCTTGCTCTTGCTCTGCTTGTGATTAGTTTAGTGACTGGGGTCGCTTTGTTGTTTTCGAGTATTCAGATCTATGTTGGCCTATCTGGCTCTTTACATGGGTTATTTGGCTTATTCGCGCTCAGTGAGGCTTTAAACGGTAGGAGATCAAGTTGGCTGTTAGTGTTGGGATTAATCGCTAAAATCGCTTGGGAGCAGCTTGTTGGCCCTTCTAGCACGACTGGCGAACTAATTAATGCTCGTGTCGCGATTGAAGCCCACCTAGCAGGTGCACTGGCCGGAGGCTTCATATCTATCGCTTCATTTCTAACAAGTAGACAAACGGATTAAAGTTGAATTCTTTCGCGGTTCTTTTTAACCGTGGCTTCACCTATCCCTTTCACACTCACCAAATCATCAGCAGTCGTAAACACTCCGTTTTGGTCTCTGTAATCGACGATCTCTTGAGCTTTCTTATCCCCAACACCAACCAATAGTGCTGATAGTTCTTCTGCTGTCGCGGTATTGATATTGACCGTAATCTCAATGCCATCGTAAAGCTCTGCCTTAGTTGGGCTGTCTGCATACGCTGCAGGGCTTAACAGAATCAGAAATGTAAGAAATAGTGTTGAATATATCGTGCGCATAAATCGTTCCTTTGTTCAAAAAACGTAACTTATGCATTTGCTGCGCTAGATAAAACACTCACCAGGCAAAAATAAAGCGGGTCACCTAAGTGACCCGCTTCGTTATACATCTAATTTTCATCAACTTGTTAGCTGGCTCGCAAACCGAGTTGCTGCACTACTTTCAAGTTGCATTCTCAAGTTGCATTACTCGGCAGAAGACTACCGAGTAAATTCAAAGCTTATTGAGCTTGACCAACGATGTAGTATTCAACGTCTGCATTTTTACGCAGTACGTTTAGTACATTAGTAAGGTCTTGTTGATTACCAACGCGCTCCAACTGTGCACCAATTTGAGTGCTGTAAGCTGGGTTGATTTCAGCCGTTACTTTAGAAAGCTCAACAACAACGATGTTACCGTCTTGGTCTTTAGATTGACCAAACACAGCTTGACCTGCTTCTGGTTTCGCTAGAGCGAATACAGACGCCGCTAGTGGCGAGTTACGGTCAATCGTTTCAAGTTCAGTGAACTCAAGGTTGTTTTCTGCAAGTACTGCTTCGTTACCTTGCTTAAGCTCGTTCACTAGAGAAACACCTAGCTCAACTGCTTGTTGCTCAGCTTGTACAGCAGACAATGCAGCGACAACTTGATCTTTCACTTCAGCTAGAGGAAGAACTGTCTCGTCGCGAGTCTCTTCTACACGAACAACAATCACGTGCTCAGGTGCAACTTCGATAACTTCAGAGTTCAGACCGTCTTCTTTCACTTCAGGGCTCAAGATAGCTTGCATAACTGCAGGCGTCATCAGAACTTCCGGAGCGTCAACTTGAGAGATGAAATCTGTTGTCGTGATCTTCGCATTGATAGCTTCTGCAGAATCATCTAAGGAATCTGGGAATTCAAACGCTACTTTTTCTAGTTCAGTTTGCTGTTCGTAGAACTGGTCTACAGCATGCTGATCTAGTAGTTCTTGCTTAATCTCAGCCGCTACTTCTGTATAAGGCTGAGCTTGAGACGCTTTTACTTCGTCTAGCTTGATGATGTGGTAGCCAAAATCAGATTTAACTAGGCCAGTAGTATCGCCAATATTCTCAAGAGCGAAAGCCGCGTCTTCGAATGCTGGGTCCATAACATCGCGTTCAATCCAACCTAAGTCACCGCCAACATCTGCACTACCGAAGTCGTCAGATTTCTCTTCCGCTAGCGTAGCAAAATCAGCGCCTGCATTTAGCTCGTCTAGGATTGACTGAGCTTTCGCTTCGTCATCGCCTTGAACTAGAATGTGGCTAACTTTACGTTGCTCTTCAGTTGAGTACTTGTCTAGGTGCTCTTGGTAGTATTTCTGTGCTTCTTCATCGCTTACTTCAAGCTGAGACTTAAGTGCTTCAGCTGAAAGCTCGATGTAAGACACCTTAGCTTGCTCTGGACGAGTGTAAGCTTGAGGGTTCTCAGAATAATACTGTTCGATTTGCTCGTCAGTTAGTTCGATGCCTTTCGCTAGATCAGCAACAGACAGGGTCACTGTACGAATGTCACGAGTTTGAGCAATAAGTTTGCTTTGTGTATCGATTTCGCCTTGAAGAACAAATTCACTGCCTTGAAGCGCAGTCACAAGCTGGTTACGCATTAGGTCACGACGCATGTATTCAGCAAAGCTTTCTGCGCTGAAACCTGCACGACGCAGTGCTGATTGGTAAACTTCTTGATCAAATTGACCAGCAGTTTGGAACTGAGGCATTTCTAGAATCATTGTACGGATTTGAGAATCACTGATTCGTAGGCCTAGTGACTCAGCTTGCTGCTCAAGTAGAACATCGTTGATCATGCGATCAAGTACTGACTTACGGAAAGACTCCACGTATGCAGGGTCTGCAAGCATTTGAGCGAAGTAATCGCCAAGTTGAGACTGCATACGATTACGTTCGTTTTGGTAAGCTTGTTCGAACTCACCACGAGCAATTTCTGTGTTGCCAACTTTAGCTGCTGCGTTGTTACCGCCACCGGTGATGTAGCTGCCTACACCTGCGAATACGAATGACAGGATAATCAACCCAAGGATAATTTTTACCGCGATGCTATTCACGCCTTCGCGTAATCGATCCATCATAATTTAAGTGCTCTCCGGATATGAAGCATTGGCTTCAAAATAAAATCTATTCACGCGATATTATCAGAAAAAGAAATGCGCATCAGTAGGATGCGCATAATTTAAATAAGTTCAATGTGCTTTGCACACATACTGTCTAAGAATGAAACATCATTTTTCAAACAGTAAACGCATTTTACTGCCTTCCCCTCTCTAAAAGCGAGGTTTCAGCAGTGAAAATTAGTTACATGCGTCTTTAAGTGCTTTACCTGCTTTGAAGCCAGGTACTTTAGCTTCTGCGATTTGGATCTCTTCACCAGTTTTTGGGTTACGACCTGTACGAGCAGCACGAGTACGAACACTGAAAGTACCAAAGCCAACAAGTGCAACTTGGTCACCTGATTGTAGCGTTGTGCCAACTGCTTCGATGAAAGCGTCTAGAGCGCGACCAGCTGAAGCTTTAGAGATGTCTGCGTTTTCTGCGATTGATTCTACTAGTTGTGTTTTATTCACTGTTTTTCCCCTATGTGTCATCTGTGACTACTTCTCGATGACTGTACGTTCCATTTTGGTTTTAATTTAGCCGCAAGCCTTATTGCAAAAGGGCTGCCGCTTTAGTCAAATAACTTAGCGTCCAAAAAAAACGCTGACAAGCCTTTTCGGGTCTATCAGCGTAATTCTTTACTTATTTTTGCTATGCATCACTATTTTTTCACGTCAAACTCGACCCCTGACGGATCTCGTTCTAGCGCGACTTTAAGTACTTCATCAATCCATTGGACCGGAATCACCTTTAAGTCAGCGATTACATTGTCTGGAATCTCTTCCAAATCACGCTCATTGTCTTTAGGAATCAAGACAGTTTTGATGCCGCCACGGTGTGCTGCAAGCAGTTTTTCTTTCAAGCCACCGATAGGTAAAACTTCACCACGAAGGGTAATTTCACCTGTCATACCGACCTCAGCTTTCACCGGATTACCCGTTAAGCTAGATACCAATGCAGTACACATTGCGATACCCGCACTTGGGCCATCTTTTGGTGTTGCACCTTCCGGTACGTGAACGTGAATATCACGTTTCTCGTAGAAATCTGTGTTAATACCCAGATTTTCCGCACGAGAACGAACCACAGTCATGGCTGCTTGAATCGACTCTTTCATCACATCGCCAAGAGAACCGGTTTGCGTTAGCTTACCTTTGCCTGGCATTGATTCAGTTTCGATAGTCAGTAGGTCACCACCCACTTGAGTCCACGCTAAACCAGTCACTTGACCGATACGGTTACTCTCATCCGCTTTACCAAAGTCATGACGTTGAACGCCTAAGTACTCTTTCAGGTTATCAATGTTAACCGTTACAGACTTAAGGCTGCTGTCTAGCAAGATATTCTTAACTGCTTTACGACAAATCTTCGAGATTTCACGCTCTAGATTACGCACACCCGCTTCACGCGTGTAATAACGAATAATGCCAACGATAGCTGAATCTTCGATATTAATCTCGTGAGGCTTAAGGCCGTTACGTTGGACTTGTTTGTCCAGTAAGTGACTTTTAGCGATGTTCAGCTTTTCATCTTCTGTGTAACCCGACAGACGAATCACTTCCATACGGTCCAGTAACGGGCCAGGAATGTCCATTGAGTTAGACGTTGCAACAAACATGACGTCTGACAGATCGTAATCTACTTCTAGGTAGTGATCGTTGAATGCAACGTTTTGCTCTGGATCTAACACTTCTAGAAGCGCTGAAGATGGGTCGCCACGCATATCAGAAGACATCTTATCGATTTCATCTAATAGGAACAGTGGGTTCTTAACACCAACTTTAGACATCTTCTGGATCAGTTTACCCGGAAGTGAACCGATGTAAGTACGACGGTGACCGCGGATTTCCGCTTCGTCACGTACGCCACCAAGAGCCATACGAGTGTACTTACGGCCCGTTGCCGCTGCAATCGAACGGCCTAGCGAGGTTTTACCTACACCAGGAGGACCAACAAGACAAAGGATTGGACCTTTTAACTTGTTAATTCGATTTTGTACTGCCAAGTATTCAAGGATACGTTCTTTAACACGCTCTAAGCCGTAGTGGTCTTCATTCAAGACCTCTTCCGCTTTCGCTAAATTCTTTTTAACTTTTGAACGCTTAGCCCAAGGAACACCAACCATCCAATCAATGTAGCTACGTACTACTGTTGCTTCAGCAGACATTGGCGACATCATTTTCAGTTTTTGCAGTTCTTGCTCGGTTTTTTCACGAGCTTCTTGAGGCATTTTTGAATCTTCGATCTTCTTCTTCAGAGTCTCGAATTCATCAGGTGCGTCATCCATCTCGCCCAGTTCTTTCTGAATCGCTTTCATTTGCTCATTCAGGTAGTACTCGCGCTGAGATTTCTCCATCTGCTTCTTAACGCGGCCACGAATGCGTTTTTCAACTTGCAGGATGTCAATTTCTGACTCCATCTGGCCCATTAAGAATTCCAGACGTTCAGTCACATCTGCAATTTCTAGAACGTGCTGCTTATCAACCAATTTAAGTGGCATGTGCGCTGCAATCGTATCGGCTAGGCGTGCAGCCTCATCAATACCGTTCAGAGACGTTAGAACTTCTGGTGGGATTTTTTTGTTTAGTTTAATAAAGCCTTCGAATTGATTGATCGCGCTGCGAACAACCACTTCTTGTTCTTTTTCGTCAAGTTCTGAGGTTACAACGTATTCGGCATCCGCTAAGAAAAACTCACTCTCTTTGAACTGGTGAATTTTTGCACGCTGCTGACCTTCGACAAGTACTTTCACAGTACCATCAGGCAGCTTTAGCAACTGAAGAATAGTAGCGACGGTACCTACGTTAAATAGGTCGTCGATTGAAGGCTCATCAGTGTCCGCTTCTTTCTGTGCTACAAGTAGTACTTGTTTGTTAGCTTCCATTGCCGATTCAAGGCAAGTAATCGATTTTTCACGACCGACAAACAATGGAATAACCATGTGTGGGTAAACCACTACATCACGTAGAGGTAGCACGGGGATTTCGATACGCTCGGAACGTTCCAAGTTCATATATTTCTCTCTTCCGCTTTAACTTATAAAGCAGTATATGGGGCTTAAACGACTGGATTCAATGGAAGAATAAAAAAAAGGAGGTAATTGCTTACCTCCTTTTTCAATTTGAGTGACTTGTCTAAAAAAGACCTACTCTGCAACCGCTGCTTGGTTATCTGAGTTGCTGTAAATCAACAGTGGTTCTGACTCACCATTAATTACCGACTCATCTATCACAACCTTGCTTACATCTGTCGAAGATGGCAGTTCGTACATAGTTTCTAGTAGAACACCCTCTAAGATAGAACGCAGACCACGAGCACCCGTTTTACGTTCCATTGCTTTCTTCGCAATTGCACGTAGAGCATCGTCGCGGAATTCTAATTCAGTCTCTTCGATTTCAAATAATGCTGCGTACTGCTTAGTAAGCGCATTCTTCGGTTCACAAAGAATTTGAACTAGAGCTTCTTCGTCAAGTTCTGTCAATGTCGTTGTCACGGGTAGACGACCAATGAATTCCGGAATTAGACCGTACTTCACGAGATCTTCAGGTTCAACTTGAGTGAACAGTTCACCCACAGTTTTTGCTTCATCTTTTGAACGCACTTCTGCGCCAAAACCAATGCTCGAACCTTTTTCTACACGTTGCTCAATCACTTTATCTAGGCCAGAGAACGCTCCGCCACAAATAAATAGGATCTTAGACGTGTCCACTTGCAAGAACTCTTGCTGTGGATGCTTACGACCACCTTGAGGTGGAACTGAAGCAACTGTACCTTCAACAAGTTTAAGTAGAGCTTGCTGTACACCTTCACCAGACACGTCACGCGTGATTGATGGGTTTTCAGCTTTACGAGAAATCTTGTCGATTTCATCGATGTAAACAATGCCGCGTTCTGCTTTCGCAACGTCATAATCACACTTCTGAAGCAACTTCTGGATGATGTTTTCAACATCTTCGCCCACATAACCGGCTTCGGTTAGTGTTGTTGCATCTGCCATTGTGAATGGAACGTCTAGGAAACGAGCCAGTGTTTCAGCCAGTAGCGTTTTACCACTACCAGTAGGACCGATAAGAAGAATGTTACTCTTACCTAGCTCTACGCCTTCAGCTGTCGTGTCACCATTACGCAAACGCTTGTAGTGGTTGTATACCGCAACTGCTAGCACTTTCTTCGCGTATTCTTGACCGATTACATAGTCGTCAAGATGCTCACGAATCTCACGCGGCGTTGGCAGCGATTCCGATTCTTTCTTAGGAAGAACATCTTTAATTTCTTCACGAATAATGTCGTTACAAAGATCGACACATTCATCACAAATGTAAACAGAAGGACCTGCGATTAACTTGCGAACTTCGTGTTGGCTTTTGCCACAGAAAGAGCAGTAAAGCAGTTTACCGCTACCACCCTCTTTGCTTTTATCTGTCATTCGCTAACCTCTTAGCCTTTACTCTCTATGCTTGAGTGTATATCAATTTGAATCACTTTGCGTTAAACAATTGCCGTGCAATTATTGACCGCGGTGATTAAGAACTGAATCTACCAAGCCGTATTCTACTGCTTGATCAGCAGACATAAAATTATCACGATCTGTATCACGCTCAACAACTTCTAAAGGCTGACCAGTATGCTCTGCCAATAGTTTGTTTAGCTTTTGCTTGATCGTTAGGATCTCTTGCGCGTGAATTTGAATATCAGACGCTTGGCCTTGGAAGCCGCCAAGTGGCTGGTGAATCATTACACGTGAGTTTGGAAGCACGTGACGCTTACCAGGAGTACCACCCGCTAGTAAGAATGCACCCATAGAGCAAGCTTGACCCATACAGACTGTGCTCACGTTTGGCTTGATGAACTGCATTGTGTCGTAGATAGACATGCCCGCTGTTACGCTACCGCCAGGTGAGTTGATGTAAAGATAGATATCTTTGTCTGGGTTTTCTGATTCCAAGAAAAGCAGTTGAGCCACGACAAGGTTTGCCATGTGGTCTTCCACTTGACCTGTTAAGAAAATGATACGTTCTTTTAATAGACGAGAATAAATATCGTAAGAACGTTCACCACGGGAAGTCTGTTCAACCACCATAGGAACTAGTGCGTCCATAATCGATGGCATTGTATTTTTTTCTTGGTAGCTCATATTCTTATGTCCCTAAAATAAATGGCCCGAATGATTAAATCATACGGACCATTGTTAGCAGAATTGTTGACCGTACGTCAACCTTCTACGTCAGATATTACTATATTAAGCAGGTTGCTGATTCATTAGCTCGTTGAAGCTAACTTCTTTATCAGAAACTTGAGCTTTAGCGATGATTGCATCAATAGCTTGCTCTTCTAGAGCAACATTGCGCATGTTGTTCATCATTTGCTCATTTTGCTCGTAGTAAGCAATAACTTCAGTTGGATCTTCGTATGCTGTAGCCATCTCTTCGATGATAGCTTTAACTTTCTCGTCGTCAGCTTTTAGTTCTTCAGTCTTGATTACTTCACCAAGGAGAAGACCTACAACTACGCGACGTTTAGCTTGCTCTTCGAACAGCTCACGTGGAAGTTGGTCAGCAGCTTCAGTGTTGCCACCAAAACGTTGAGCAGCTTGTTGACGTAGAACACCGATCTCTTGATCGATTAGAGCAGAAGGTACGTCGATGTTGTTTTCGTTAACTAGACCGTCGATTGCTTGCTCTTTGATGCGGTTCTTAACAGCTTGCTTAAGCTCACGCTCCATGTTCTTACGAACTTCAGCTTTAAGGCCTTCAACGCCTTCAGCTGCGCCGAACTTAGAAACGAATTCTTCGTTTAGTTCTGGAAGCTCACGAGCTTCAACTTTGTTCAGCTTGATAGAGAACTTAGCAGCTTTACCTTTTAGGTTTTCAGCGTGGTAATCTTCTGGGAAGTTTACTTCGATTTCGAATTCCATACCTGCTGTTTTACCAACGATACCGTCTTCAAAACCAGGGATCATGCGACCAGCACCCATCTCTAGTGGGAAGTTCTCAGCTTTACCGCCTTCGAACTCTTCACCGTCGATAGAACCAACGAAGTCGATAGTTGCACGAGAACCAGCGTCAGCAGCAGCTTCAACTTCAGTCCAAGTTGCTTGTTGCTTACGTAGAGTTTCGATCATCTCTTCAACGTCAGCTTCTTTAACTTCTACTGCTGGTTTCTCAACAGTGATGTTTTCTAGACCTTTCAGCTCAACTTCTGGGTAAACTTCAAAAGTTGCGTTGAATACTAGGTCAGCGCCTTCGTTGTTTTCAACTGGTGCGAAAGTAGGTGCGCCAGCTGGGTTGATTTTCTCTTTAACGATCGCTTCGATGAAGTGACGTTGCATTACTTCGCCCATCACGTCTTGACGTACTGCTTTGCCGTACATTTTAGCAACCATCTTCATAGGCACTTTGCCTTTACGGAAACCATCGAAACGACGGTTTTTCGCGATGTTGCGTAGTTCAGCTGTAACTGCATCTTCGATGTTAGCAGCAGGAACAGTAATATTAAGACGGCGCTCTAGGCCTTCTAGCGTTTCAACAGTAACTTGCATTATATAAACCTCAAAACTGGCTCAGTAATCTGAGCATATGAGCCGTAACTTAGCTTTAATTCAAAAGCCGACGTTGTTGGCTGCATTCTTGTGTAGTGCTCTATCCGAACACCTAATTTAAAATCGAGCATTGATGTCTGAATTGATTATTCAACCAAACACCAGACTAATCAGCGATATCTTCGTTCTTCACATGCTTATTGAACGTTCTCACGCAGTTATAAAACGTTTTCACGCACTTATAAAAAGCAGTGAAGCTTGTTTTCGGAAACAAGAAAGGTATCTCCGATTAGCCTCAGGACAGAAATTTTAGATGCGACATTCTAGCGATCTGTTTAATCTCTGTCGAGCCGTTCACCTCTGCATGATGATGAATGCTCTAAATTCGTCCAACTAAATGATACAAAAACGATCAAATCATCACTTAGCACAACAGAAATGGGGACAATAGCGACTTTTTCAAGGGAATCGAGGGCTTTTTTTGCTAAAAACCTTAAAAAGAGATCTTGCTCTTGTTTTACCCCTCAGAGTCGATAACTTTTTCAACAATCCCCGTTACAAACCCTTAACCTACCCCCACCTGTCGACTTTCTCCTTTCAGCAAAAACTACCGCTATTTGCTACCATAAATGAGAGAAGACGGGCTTGATTGATTACCAAAGAAATTAGCGGAGAGCCTTCATGTTTCAAGCTTTTAGAATCCCAATACTATTAATGGCCATATACAGTCTACTGATGGTCTTTGGCGGTCATTGGGTGTGGAGTACAAGTCATGAAAGTTTGTTAAATGATCATCAATCTAAGCTAGACCGCTTTTCGGTTCATATTTCAAGCCAACTGGATAAGTTCGCGCACATTCCCGAGCTGCTTTCAAAAGACAAAGAGCTGGTCGATGCCCTTCACTCTCCAAGTAACTCTGCGCAAATCGAACTCACCAATCGCTATCTAGAGCACGTAAATTCGGTGATTCAAGCGTCCGACACGTATTTATTAGACAGCATTGGCACCACTATCGCAGCCAGTAACTGGAATCAACCGCATTCTTTTATTCGTCGAAACTTTGCTTTCCGTCCCTACTATCAAGAAGCCATTCAAGGTAATGAAAATCAATATTTTGCGCTAGGTTCAACGTCTGGGAAGCGAGGCTATTATTATTCTTACCCCGTCTCCTATGCCGCTGAGATTATTGGCGTCATTGTCGTAAAGATGGATTTATCGCTGATTGAAGCAAGTTGGAAAGGCAAACAGAGTTTTTTTGTTGCTGACGATAAAGACCAAATCGTATTCATGTCGAGTAATCCTGAATGGCTGTTCAAGAGCCTTCAGCCGCTGAGCCAAGCACAGCAAGCTCGAATTCAAGAAAGCAGACAATATCTCGATACCAAAATAGAAAGCCTTCACTTCTCTGGTGATTTCGAGAGTGCGACTAGCAATATTGAGTCTCCGCACAAGCTCGTCCAAGAGCAATTCTTTAGCTCTTTACGCTTCTTAGCCGAACCGAAACTCACCATACGAGTATTTTCTCCGACCCACTTAGTTTGGTGGGACTTGGTGGCTTACCTTGTAGTTCTCAGCCTTATCTTTGCGATTATTTATCTAACGATGCAGCTCAATCACCATCGACAACAAAGGCGTGCCCAAATTGATAGGCTGCAATCTGAAGCCAAGCAAAAGCTAGAGTTTCAAGTGCTTGAGCGCACATCAGAGCTGCATGTCGAGATTAAACATCGTATCGAAACCGAACATGTACTGAGACAAACACAAGACGAACTCATCCAAGCCGCCAAACTGGCGGTGCTAGGGCAAATGTCGGCAAGCATAAGCCATGAGTTGAATAACCCTCTCGCTGCGATTCGCAGTTATGCCGACAACGGCCGACTGTTTCTTGCCAAAGAAAAGACCGATCGTGTCGATGACAACCTCTCGCGAATCTCGGCGCTCACTGATCGCATGGCGAAAATCAGCCACCAGCTTCGCTCTTTTGCAAAGAAATCCACCGCGGAAGAATTACATACGTTGCAGATACTTCCCGTATTACACTCGTCAAGAGAGCTGATGAAACCACAACTCAAGAGTGAACGAGTTAAGGTTAACGAACTCCCTGAAATCTTTGATGCTTGCGTGCTCGCCAACGCTATCCAATTGGAACAAGTGATCATTAATTTGCTGACCAACGCGATTCAGGCGATGGAACAACAAGACAACAAGCAATTGGCTATTCTGTTAGAGATTAGGGAATCCGACCATCGACAAGCCAGCACCTTGCTGATTCATGTCGATGATAATGGCCCCGGCTTCACTTCCCCTTCGAGCGGAGATTTTTTTGAACCTTTCCATACCACCAAGAAAAACGGACTTGGACTTGGGTTATCGATTTCTCAACAAATAATCCGCGGAATCAACGGCAAGCTCGTTACCGGTCACAGCCCTCAAGGTGGCGCTCGGTTCAGCATAGAGTTGCCCCTTGTTGAGCAAGAACAAAAAGAAAAAAAACCAACACCCAAACCAAAAACAACAGACTGAGATTAAACCGTTAGCAAGCTAGCTATTGAACAAGCGAGTCAACCAACAAGCAAAAAACTCAGCGATAATCAGAATACAAAGAAGTAAAGGAATCACTATGTGTCACGTCTATTTCATTGATGATGAATCCGACCTAAGAATGGCGATTGAACAGAGCTTTGAGCTCGCCGATATTGAAGCGGAGTTCTTTCCCGATGCCGAATCTGCTCTGCTCGCAATTCAAGAGAACGGCTTACCCCACGTAATCATCACTGATATCTGTTTACCGGGTATTTCCGGGCATGACTTGCTCAACACCGTAATGCACAAAGACAAAGAAGTCCCCGTAATCATGATCACTGGCCACGGCGATATCTCCATGGCCGTGCAAGCAATCCAAGACGGCGCCTATGACTTCATTGAAAAGCCGTTCGCCAATGAACGTCTAATCGAAACTACTAAGCGAGCGATAGAAAAACGCCAACTTACCCTTGAGAATCTTGAATTGAAGCGCTCTCTCAAGGCCAGTAAAGCGCTTGGACCAAGAATCATTGGTGACACGCAATCAATGACCGAACTGCGTTCTATCATCACCCACGTTGCCGACACTAACGCCGATATTTTGTTGTTTGGTGAGACAGGCACGGGCAAAGAATTAGTCGCACGATCCCTACATGAGCAAAGCAGTCGACGAGAACAAAACTTTGTTGCCGTCAATTGCGGGGCGGTTCCAGAAAATCTGATTGAAAGTGAGTTGTATGGCCATGAAAAAGGCGCATTCACAGGTGCTGAGAGTAAACGCATTGGCAAGTTCGAGTTTGCTCAAGGCGGAACCCTATTCTTAGATGAGATCGAATCCATGCCGATGCAGGCACAAATTCGCCTGTTACGTGTCTTACAAGAACGCGTCATCGAAAGAGTTGGCTCAAACGGATTGGTCCCACTTGATATTCGAGTAATCGCCGCAACCAAAGTTGACTTGAAAAAGGCAGCTGAAGAAGGGGCTTTCAGACAAGACCTTTACTACCGATTGAATGTTGTCACCCTAGATTTACCGCCGTTGAGAAGCCGCCAAGAAGATATCCCAGCACTCTTCCACCACTTCTTACTGGTCGCTGCGGCACGTTATGGCAAAACAGCCCCGGCAATTCCACAGAAAGAACTGCACGAGCTTTTAGCCCACGATTGGCCGGGAAATGTACGAGAATTGCGTAACACTGCGGAGCGTTTCGTACTTTTAGGTAAACTATCTCACTTATCAGACAGCACTTCGGAGTCGACCCAACATTTGTCGTTAGCAGAACTGGTTTGTGATTTTGAGAAAAACATGTTAAAGCAAGCGCTTATTGAGTGTAATGGCAGCATCAAAGAGACGATGGATAGACTACAACTTCCCCGAAAAACACTCTACGATAAGATGCAAAAACACCAGCTAGTGAAAGAGTCATACAGACAAAACGAAAACTAAATTAGATTTGGGAGCAAGATCACCTATACTTATTTTGATAACAGGATGTTATGCAATCAAAGTAATAAGGAAATAACTATGGGTGAGAAAACAAGAGTTCCCTCGATCACCGATACTTTCGAGATAGATGGTATTTTTTATACTGACAATCATGTCGATCTATACCCGTGATCATTGAAGGAGCTTGATTTTTTGCAATGAGAAGATCATGCTA
>NZ_JBGOOU010000045.1:0-36122 GCF_041439815.1 Vibrio sp. 1F279
AGGTCGCATTATAGAGATTTCGATCACACTGGCAAGCCCTTTTTGAAGTTTTTCTTACTTTTTTGATTGTTCGAGCGTTTTTTGTTCAAAACACCCCATTTTCACTAGTATTCCCCTTAATTAAGGGCTTAAGGTGCCTATATAAAGGAGGATTTATGAGTTCAATGCGCAGTTATAAAGGAATATCCCCTCAGATTGGACAAGGTGTCTATATAGATACAAGTTCGGTACTGGTTGGGGATATCAAAATCGGTGACGACTCTAGCGTGTGGCCTTTGGTTGCAGCTCGAGGAGATGTGAACCACATTCATATTGGAGATAGAACGAATATCCAAGACGGCAGCGTTTTGCACGTCACCCATAAGAATGCAGAAAACCCTGAGGGTTACCCGCTATTAATAGGTAATGATGTCACTATCGGACACAAAGTAATGCTGCATGGCTGCACGATTGAAGATCGTGTACTTGTTGGTATGGGAGCTATCGTGCTTGATGGCGCGATTATTAAAGAAGAAGTGATGATTGGTGCTGGTAGCTTAGTCCCGCCTAAGAAGGTACTTGAGAGCGGTTATCTATATGTAGGAAGCCCGGTAAAACAAGCACGCCCATTAAATGATAAGGAGCGTGCCTTTTTACAGAAGTCAGCTGACAACTATGTTCAGAATAAAAACGACTATCTAGACTCTGTGCTTCCAGTTTAAAGCGCTTTGATCTGAATCCGATTAGAGGAGTCATACTCCTCTTCTTCTATTAACTCTTCCGCTAGCTCTTCAATATCGAAACGTAACTCTGAAAAGATAACTATAGCTTGATCGCCCTCTTCTATCTCTTTACCTGCCAATCGTGATAATTCTTCAATAGATAAGACACATTCGATCAATGCACCCGATTGCTGTGCTGGGAAAGTGATAGATTGACTTGCTTCATCCCAATCTTGGATATCCGGAAATAGAATTGATTGATTCATTTTTTATAAATACCTTGTTACATCTCTAAGTTTCTACGTAATTCTCTTAAAATCTGTTTTGTCCCAGGGCGAAGACCACGCCACAGCATAAAGCTCTCAGCGGCCTGCCCTACCAACATACCCAAACCATCATAAGCAGCGTGAACACCATTATCTAATGCCCACTGATTGAATACCGTCGTTCCAGATCCGTAAACCATGTCATAAACAGCACTATTCGAATTGAAGATAATCTCAGAAATTTCAGGAAGCTGACCACTTAGACCAGACGAGGTCGAGTTAATGATTACATCAAACCCTTCATTAACATCACTTAACCCCATTCCTTTGATGTTTCCATGTGAAGAAAACATCTCAGCCAGAAGTTCAACCTTTGAACTGGTTCGATTAGCGACTACCAACTGTTGTGGCTTTTGGTCGAGTAGAGGTTGAATCACTCCTCGAGCAGCACCACCAGCACCAAGTAGAAGAACGCGAGCTCCTTTTAACGCAACTTGATGTTGAAGAAGGTCTTGAACTAAGCCTTCACCATCGGTGTTATCACCAATGATCTCTCCATCATCGAGCTTCTTAAGTGTGTTTACGGCACCTGCTAGTTCAGCTCTTTCAGTCAGGCGATTAGCGAACTGATACGCATCTTCTTTAAAAGGTGCTGTGACATTACACCCTCTACCACCCTCACTAAAAAAAGCTTGAGCAGCAATGATGAATTCACCTTGTTCTGGCTGGAGTGCTGTATAGGTAAGTTGTTGGCTGGTTTGGCGAGCAAATAATGTGTGAATGAATGGCGATTTGCTTTGCCCAATAGGGTTACCGAAAACGGCATAACGATCTACTTGCTGTGTCATATCCTTACCTAACAGAAATAATAAAAAGGGTCATCTATATTAGATGACCCTATCACTATCCCTATAAGGAAGGAAGAACTACCAAACTCGAGGTTTTAGGTAATCACTATAAAGCAGAGCTTCTGGTGACCCTGCTTGTGGTTCGTAACGATATTCCCAACGAGCCAACGGCGGCATCGACATCAATATAGACTCTGTGCGCCCACCACTTTGCAGACCAAACAGGGTGCCACGGTCGTAAACTAGGTTAAATTCAACATAGCGACCACGACGATAAAGTTGGAAGTCACGCTCGCGCTCACCGTAAGACGTCTCTTTTCGTCGTTCTACAATTGGTAGATAGGCGGCTGCAAAGCCTTCACCGACAGCCTGCATATAAGCAAAGCTCTTATCGAAACCCCACTCATTTAAGTCATCAAAGAACAGACCACCAACACCGCGTGTTTCGTCTCGGTGAGGCAGATAGAAGTATTTATCACACCACTCTTTATGTTCTTGGTAAACGTCCTCACCAAATGGTGCGCACAGATCTTTAGCGGTTTGATGCCAAGACTGGCAATCTTCATCAAAAGGATAGAATGGTGTTAAATCAAAACCACCACCAAACCACCAAATTGGATCTTCACCTTCTTTTTCCGCAATAAAGAATCGAACGTTCGCGTGTGAGGTTGGGATGTATGGGTTTTTAGGGTGGATTACTAATGAAACGCCCATCGCTTCAAACTTACGCCCGGCTAATTCAGGACGATGAGCGGTTGCAGAGGCAGGCATAGCTTTACCCGCTACATGAGAGAAGTTAACTCCGCCTTGTTCAAATAAAGCACCATTGGTCATCACGCGAGTGCGGCCACCGCCACCGAGGCGTTCGCCAGGTTCGCGCTGCCATGCGTCTTCTTCAAACAACGCTGCACCATCAGCTTGCTCAAGCTGTTGGCAAATCGAATCTTGTAGGCTCAATAAAAACTGCTTTACCGCTTCTTTATCAATTGCTGACATCTTTCTTCCTCTGCTGGGTTTAACCCTGTCTTAATATTTTCGACGTTTTTGCATCTCTAATTTCGCTTGGCTTCTCACGACCACCCGTTTGACCTTCTAAAATAGCCACCAAATGTTGGCCAAGTTGCAGCTGAACTTCTTCAGTCGTCATACAAGGCGGCTCGCCAGTCAGGTTGGCACTGGTAGAGGTTAACGGCTTGCCGAACTCATTACACATTCTTTGAACCAAAGGGTGATCCGTCACTCGTACCGCGATGGATTCAAATTGGCCACTGACCCAGTCAGTTACTTTACTGCTGGTTGGCATTATCCAAGTCACAGGTCCAGGCCATGTTGCTTTTACGGTCGCTAACTGCGCTTCCGTCAACTGGCTTTCGTCAATATAGGGCAGCAACTGCTCGTAACTCGCAGCAATTAGGATCAACCCTTTCTCCATCGGCCGCTGTTTTAAATCGAGCAATTTCTTAATGGCTTGTGGATTATCGGGATCACAACCGACCCCAAAAACGCCTTCAGTCGGGTAAGCAATGACTTCACCTTGTTGTAATGCCTGCAAAGTATGTTGAAAGTTATCCAAGGGTTGCCTCATTAATTCTGTTATCGAACTCGCTAAGTGTACAAATTATCATTCACTGTGACTAAAGCTATTTGTTTATAAAATGTATCAATTAACAACTTAGACTGACGCAAACGTTTTCCTTAAGCAATTTTACCCGTATAATGCGCGCAAAATATCTAATCACTAATTAAATCGTACCTGAAGGAGTTTGAGATGACTGTCGGTATTATCATGGGTTCTAAATCTGATTGGCCAACAATGAAGCTAGCTGCAGAAATGTTGGATCAGTTTGGCGTGGCGTACGAAACAAAAGTGGTTTCTGCTCACCGCACACCTCAGTTGCTAGCAGACTACGCAACCAGTGCGAAAGAGCGCGGTATTAAAGTGATTATTGCGGGTGCTGGCGGTGCAGCTCACCTTCCGGGCATGGCAGCTGCTTTCACAAGCGTCCCAGTTCTTGGTGTTCCTGTTCAGTCTAAAGCACTGAAAGGCATGGACTCACTGCTTTCTATCGTACAAATGCCAAAAGGTATCGCGGTAGGTACTCTGGCTATCGGTGAAGCTGGCGCTGCCAATGCAGGCATCCTAGCCGCTCAAATCATTGGTACACACAATGAAGAGGTGATGGCGAAAGTAGAAGCGTTCCGCTCTGAGCAAACAGAAACGGTTCTTGCTAATCCAAACCCTGCAGAGGACTAATTCCAATGCATGTTCTTGTGTTAGGCGCGGGCCAACTTGCTCGCATGATGTCCCTAGCTGGGGCACCGCTGAATATTGAAATTTCTGCTTTTGATGTTGGTAGCAAAAATATTGTTCACCCACTAACGCAAGCGATTCTAGGCAACGGCTTAGACAATGCGATTGAGCGTGCGGACGTCATTACTGCAGAGTTCGAACATATCCCTCACGACGTGCTTGAGGTATGTGAGCGCAGCGGTAAGTTCTTACCGACAACAGAAGCAATCAAAGCTGGCGGTGACCGTCGTCTTGAAAAAGCCCTGTTAGACGAAGCAAACGTGAAAAATGCTAAGTACTACGTGATTAACTCTCGCGAAGACTTTGACGCTGCAATCGCTCACGTAGGCTTACCAATGGTATTGAAGAGCACACTTGGCGGCTACGATGGTAAAGGCCAGTGGCGCTTAAAGACATTAGATAATGTTGAGTCAACTTGGACAGAAATGGCTGAGTGCATTGCAGCAACAGACAACCAAGCGATTGTGGCTGAAGAGTTCGTTCCGTTTGACCGCGAAGTATCACTTGTCGGTGCTCGTGGCGCCAATGGCGAGATCCAAGTGTACCCACTGGCTGAAAATGTTCACACCGACGGCGTATTGAGCTTATCGACAGCGATTGATGACATTGAACTGCAAGAGCAAGCAAAAACCATGTTCACCGCTGTTGCAGAACGTTTGGATTACGTTGGCGTGCTAGCACTTGAGTTCTTTGATGTTCAAGGTTCACTGCTGGTTAATGAGATTGCACCACGCGTTCATAACTCTGGCCATTGGACACAGCAAGGCGCTGAAACTTGTCAGTTTGAGAACCACCTACGTGCTGTGTGTGGTATGCCACTAGGCAGTACTAAACTGATTCGCCCAACCGCAATGATCAACATTCTTGGTGAAGATACCCTACCTGGGGCTATTCTAGCTCAAGGTGGCTGTCATGTTCATTGGTATGGCAAAGAGAAGCGTGCAGGTCGTAAGATGGGCCACATTAACGTGAGCGCTGACTACAACGCAGAACTGCAAAGAGCGTTATGCTCACTGGCAGACATTCTCGATAAGCAAGCTTACCCTGCTGTGCATGAGTTTGCTGAGCAGATGAAGTAGCCGACATTGTGGATTTGATATAAAAATGGCGCTCAGTGATCGCCGTTTTTTTGTCTATAACATCAGGTTATTGAGATTGAATGTGGTGACACTTGCGATCAGCGCATTGTTTCTTGGTTCCATTGGCTGTTTTCTTCTCAAGTAACAACGGGAACTGACACTCTTCACAACGACCGATAATAGGTGGTTGGTTTACTGCGAACTTACACTTTGGGTAGTTATCACAAGCATAGAAGGTTTTGCCATAGCGAGATTTACGCTCAACCAAATGGCCTCTGCCACACTCAGGGCAAGCAACAAGTGGCTGCTCTTCAAGTTGTTCTTTTGGTTGGTCCAAAGATTCGATGTGATTACACGTTGGGTAACTGCTACAGCCAATGAACATCCCAAAGCGGCCTTGCCTTAATACCAATTCGTTTTGGCATTTAGGACACGGCACACCCAGCTCTTTCACTACGTGACCATCGTTTTGATGTAGAGGCTTGATGTAATCACAGCTCGGATACTGCTTACAGCCTAAAAATGGGCCGTGCTTACCATGGCGAAGCTGAAGCTCTCCACCACACTGCGGGCATGGTTCATGCTCTAATGCATGTTCATGTGCTGAAAAAAGCTGATTATCAATCTTACTACTCATGACAAGCCTGTATTAATGCAAGATACCTTGCTCTTTGGTGTACAACAGCTCTTCCATTTGCGTGTAAGCACTTTCATTACCCGGCACATTAAATAGCACCATTAAGATAATCCATTTCAGATCATCCAATTCAAATTCGCTCGTCTCAAGCCCCATCACACGATCAATCACCATTTCACGAATCTCTGTCGTGAGTACGTTGATCTGTTCAAGGAACAATAAGAAACCTCGGCACTCCATATTAATACGTGAAATCTCTCGACTGGTATAAATACGCATCGAGGTATTGGAACACATAGTAATCGCCGCTTGATTCTCAGTATCTTGCAATGCCGCAAGATCTTCTAACCAATGGAGGGCCTTATAAATATCGTCTTGGTGAAACCCTGCTCGAAGAAGCTCATCTTCCAGCTCATCTTGATCCACCTGCAATTCAGAATCGCTATGGATGTAGGTTTCAAACAAGTACATCAGTATGTCCATCATCATAGCTTAGCCTCTCCCCTTTCGAATATAGCCACCGGAAACTGCAACAACATGCCCTGAGAGCTCAAGCTCTAAAAGCTGCATCATGACCTCATGCACAGGTATATGGGTTCTCTGTGCCAAAATATCAACGGGTGTCGCCTCTAACCCTACGTTAGCTAACAGCTGTGGAAATGGCAATTGTTCATTTTCCCCCATACTGGGCGTAGGTTCGAACAAGCTGGGTTGCTGATCGATAGACCAGTCTAACAGACTCTTTATTTCGATCAGAACATCTTGAGCATTTTGTACTAAACATGCTCCAGCTTTAATTAAGCTGTTACCTCCGCGACTGGTTGGGCTATGAATTGAGCCGGGCAGCGCAAACACCTCTCGACCTTGCTCCATGGCATAGCGAGCTGTAATCAAAGAGCCACTCTTTTCAGCTGCCTCAACTACCAAGGTTCCGAGCGATAACCCACTTATAATACGGTTACGCCGAGGGAAATGTTCAGGTCGTGGTTTTGCGTTTGGACGAAACTCTGAAATCAGCGCACCATTTTCGTAGATTCTATCAGCTAAGTTTCTGTGCCGCGCAGGGTAAATGGAATCTAAGCCAGAGCCTAAAACCGCGAAAGTTTCCCCTCCTTTATCTAGAGCACCATCATGAGCATAACCATCAATACCTAGTGCTAAGCCACTCGTAACGATCAAACCGTTTTGGACGAACTCTTTGGCGAAGGACTTCGCGGTTTGCAACCCTTCGAGGCTGGCATTACGACTGCCAACCATCGCGATTTGAGGTTCAATCAGTTTTTCAACGTGACCTTTAACGAAAAGCACGCTCGGCGCAGAGGCGGTCTCATTCAGCAGTTTGGGATAATGCGAGCAATTCGGGGTAATAATGTGATGGTTGGGTTGTCTTGCTTGCCACGCTAGGCAAGCCTCCACTTCTCTTGGGGCTTGCTCTCTTAAATAGGAGATTTGCTTAGCTGACAAGCCAATCGCTTGCAGTTGCTGGCTTGAGTAGCCAACAATATTAAAAGGAGAATCAATGCTCAGCAGTCGAGAAAGTCGCTTGCCACCCAATTGCGGTACAAAACTTAGAGTTAGCCAAGCACTCAGTTGTTGCTCATTCACTCGGTGCCCTTAAGCTCTTCCGTCAAAGCAAGGTCCAAAGGCGATACCGCCAAAATGTCATTACTTACAGGCTTAGAGCTCTGAGTGATCAAGGCCAAGCTAAAATACTCATAAGGACGAATGACCATCAAGCTACCGAGTGAGGTACTTGGCAACTGCACCTTATCGCTCGCCGCTGACTCTTTATAGCTATATTCACCCTGTTTACCAAACACCACCGCGCCGCTTTCACTAAGCGTAAACATAGATCCTTGGCGAAGATTGTCCTGTGAGCCTTTGTTAATAACCACGACCTGATTCTTTGCACTGTATTGGCTGCTATCTAATGACCCCAAGATATTAGCAAACTGCCCCGCAGCACTAGGCGCTGGATAAAATGTGGTTGAGAGCTTCACCTGATCAATGCCAAGCTCTGGTAACACGAGGTCGTTGAGCAATACCTCTTGCAATTGAGTCTCTATTTGCAAACTACTGAACTCAGCATCCACCTCTTTCAAGCGCGCCGTGGCGACCAAACGCAAAGAAGTCATACTCGCTTGAAGTTGCTGTCGTTGGTAAGTTTCGACAGAACGGTAAATACCCCATTTTTGATGTTGCTGATTGCCCGAGATAAATAGTCGGTCTTCACCTGATAAGAAACGTTTACCATCACTTGTCCCCAACACTCGTTGAGCCGATTGAATATCTTGCTGCTCAACCAAGCGATCAGATTGTAGATACGGCAAAACCAGCCCCTCATTGACGGTAGGTACTGCTTTCTTCTCAGAGACACGAATCTTAGGGCTTAGCTTGATGACGGGTTTGAGGCTCAATACAGGCTCACCATTAATCCAAACCAAAGACAATTTATCTCCAGGGTAAATAAGGTGAGGGTTTTCTATTTCAGGGTTTACCTGCCATAACCTTGGCCACAACCAAGGGCTATCGAGATACATCGCGGAGATATCCCATAAGGTATCGCCCTTAACCACCACATACGCCTCGGGTGCGCCTTGTTTAATGGCTAAAGGTTGCTCACTATTTTCAGCCATAACGGCGAACGAAAGCGAGGCACAAATAAGAGATAAAGCGGGGGAAAAATGACGCATGACCTAGGTTCCTTGGTCTGAATATATGACATCTGATTAGAGAATTACCTTCAGGATGCTGTCATTTGACCTCTAAAATGTCTAGAATTGAGCCAACAAGGTTTAAGCTGTTTCGGCACAGTTCAATATTTCGAGTGTATATGTCTGTATTACAAGTATTAACATTACCAGATGATCGTCTACGTACCGTGGCGAAACCGGTAAAAGAAGTTACCCCAGAGATTCAAAAGTTCGTTGATGACATGATTGAAACCATGTACGACGAAGAAGGTATCGGCCTTGCGGCAACGCAAGTAGATTTCCACCAGCGCATCGTTGTTATCGATATTTCAGAAACACGTGACGAGCCTATGGTTCTGATCAACCCTGAAATTACCGACAAACGTGGCGAAGATGGTATCGAAGAAGGCTGTCTATCTGTACCAGGCGCTCGAGCTCTAGTACCTCGCGCTGCAGAAGTAACGGTTAAAGCATTAGATCGTGAAGGCAACGAATTCACATTCGACGCTGACGACCTTCTGGCTATCTGTGTTCAGCACGAACTTGACCACCTAGAAGGCAAGTTGTTTGTTGATTACCTATCGCCACTAAAGCGCAAACGTATTCAAGATAAGCTAGCGAAGATTAAACGTTTCAACGAGAAACAAGGTTAATAACCGCTGCTATTACTAAATTAAGAAGGAAGTCTACCTTGGGTCAATCTTTAAGAATTGTCTTCGCAGGTACTCCGGATTTCGCCGCCCGTCATTTGGCGGCGTTGTTGTCTTCGGAGCATGAAGTTATTGCTGTTTACACACAGCCAGATCGTCCAGCAGGCCGCGGTAAAAAACTGACTGCGAGCCCAGTAAAAAACATCGCACTTGAAAACAATATTCCGGTTTACCAACCAGAAAATTTCAAGTCAGATGAAGCTAAGCAAGAGCTAGCAGATTTGAATGCTGACATCATGGTTGTTGTCGCTTACGGCTTGCTTCTTCCACAAGCTGTACTAGATACGCCTCGCTTGGGTTGTATTAACGTGCATGGTTCTATCCTACCGCGCTGGCGTGGTGCTGCTCCGATCCAACGCTCTATCTGGGCGGGCGATAAAGAGACTGGCGTAACGATCATGCAGATGGATATCGGCCTAGATACCGGGGATATGCTAAACATCGCAACGCTACCAATCGAATCTACAGATACCAGTGCGTCAATGTACGAAAAGTTAGCTGGTCTTGGTCCTGATGCGCTTGTTGAGTGTTTAGCTGACATCGCTTCTGGTAAGGCTGTTGCTGAGAAGCAAGACGACGAACTTGCTAACTACGCGAAGAAGCTGAGCAAAGAAGAAGCTAAAATTGATTGGAATGACAGTGCAGAACACATCGAACGTTGTGTGCGCGCTTTCAACCCGTGGCCAATGAGTCACTTTGCGATTGTTGATAGCAGCTCTAATGATGAAAAAAGCATTAAAGTTTGGCAGACGCGTGTTGATGAAGAATCGACATCTGCGCCAGCTGGCTCAATCATCAAAGCAGATAAGACTGGTATTTATGTTGCGACTGGCGACAAAGTACTAGTATTGGAACAGTTACAAGTTCCAGGCAAAAAAGCCATGTCAGTTCAAGATATCTTGAACTCACGTGCAAGCTGGTTTGAAGTTGGTACTCAACTTTCTTAACCGCTTTAAAGCTACTCAATATGTACTTTAAAACGTGTAGCTTGTAAAAACACAGTTTAGAAAACCTTTACGAGGGCAGAGATGCCCTCATGTATTCAAATAAATATTCGGTACCCCTCATGAATGTTCGCGCTGCTGCTGCAAATGTCCTATTCCAAGTTGTCGATAAAGGCCACTCTCTTTCACACGCTCTCCCTGCGGCTCAAAAAACGATCCGTCCGCGAGACCATGCTCTACTGCAAGAGATTTGCTACGGCGCACTTCGTTACCTGCCTCGCTTGGAGTCAATCGCTAACGAACTGATGGAAAACTCGCTTAAAGGTAAAAAGCGCGTATTCCACCACCTGATCTTAGTAGGCATTTACCAGTTGAGCTTTATGCGCATTCCTTCGCATGCTGCCGTTGCTGAAACAGTTGAAGCAACCAAAACACTGCGCGGCCCAAGCCTGAGTGGTTTGATCAACGCAGTGCTTCGCAGCTACCTGCGCGATCAAGAAGAGCTAGATGAGAAAGCCGTTAGCCACAATGCGGGCAAATACAGCCATCCAAGCTGGATCCTAAAAATGCTTCAAGAAAGCTACCCAGATCAGTGGGAGCAACTAGTTGAAGCAAACAACAGCAAGGCACCAATGTGGCTACGCGTAAACCGCCAACACCACACTCGTGACGAGTATGTTGAACTGCTTAAAAACGAAAACATTGAATACACACTGCACCCTGAAGCGGCTGATGCCATAAAATTAGCGTCACCTTGTGATGTTACTTTGCTTCCTGGTTTCGACCGAGGCTGGGTATCAGTACAAGACGCTGCAGCTCAGCTTTCTGTTGATTACCTAACACCAAAAGATGGTGAACTAATCCTAGACTGCTGCGCAGCACCTGGTGGTAAAACTGCACACATTCTTGAACATACTCAAGACACTGAAGTGGTTGCAATCGACAGTGATATTAAACGCCTAGACCGTGTTTACGATAACCTTGAACGCCTACAACTACGTGCCGACGTAATCTGTGGTGATGCTCGCTACCCTGAAGAGTGGTGGACGGGCAGTCAGTTCGATCGCATCCTACTTGATGCTCCATGTTCAGCGACCGGTGTAATCCGCCGTCACCCTGACATTAAGTGGCTACGCCGTGCCTCTGATATTGATGCACTAGCAGAGCTGCAAAGTGAGATTTTGGATGCAATGTGGCGCCAGCTAAAAGAAGGCGGCACCATGGTTTATGCGACATGCTCTATCACGCCGCAAGAAAACGTGCTGCAAGTGAAAGCATTCTTAGAGCGTACCGAGAACGCAACGCTAGTTGGGTCTGATATCGAAAAACCGGGTCGTCAAATACTGCCTGGTGAAGAAGATATGGATGGCTTCTACTACGCAGTTCTAGTAAAACAGGCATAACAACTAACAGCGGCTAAGAATTTATTTCTTAGCCGCTGTTTCTTTCTAGTGCATTATCAAAGCGAAATGAGAGCACTAGAATTACAACGGCAAAAAATAAGAGAAAGGCTATGAAGATCATTATTCTAGGTGCTGGACAAGTTGGCGGTACCCTTGCTGAAAACCTAGTGGGTGAAAACAATGACATCACGATCGTCGACCGTAATGCCGACCGACTGCGTGAACTTCAGGACAAATACGACCTTAGGGTTGTAAACGGTTATGCCAGCCACCCGAACACACTACGTGAAGCGGGCGCGCAAGATGCCGACATGTTGGTTGCCGTAACCAACATGGATGAAACCAACATGGCCGCATGTCAGGTTGCCTTCTCTCTGTTTAATACGCCAAACCGAATTGCTCGTATTCGTTCTCCTCAATATCTAGAAGAGAAAGAAGCGCTCTTCAAATCAGGTGCTATCCCAGTCGATCACCTGATTGCACCCGAAGAGCTAGTGACCAGCTACATCGAGCGCCTGATTCAATATCCAGGTGCATTGCAGGTTGTGAGTTTTGCTGAACAGAAAGTTAGCCTAGTAGCAGTAAAAGCTTATTACGGTGGACCATTGGTTGGTAACGCCCTGTCTGCTTTACGTGAGCACATGCCGCACATCGATACTCGTGTTGCCGCTATCTTCCGTCAAGGTCGCCCTATTCGCCCACAAGGCACCACCATCATTGAAGCCGATGATGAGGTTTTCTTTGTGGCAGCAAGTAACCACATCCGCTCAGTAATGAGTGAACTGCAACGCCTAGAGAAACCGTACCGACGCATTATGATTGTTGGCGGTGGTAACATTGGTGCAAGCTTGGCAAAACGCCTTGAACAGAGCTACAGCATTAAACTTATCGAGCGCAGCTACACTCGCGCCGAGAAGCTATCTGAAGAATTAGAAAACACCATCGTATTCTGTGGTGATGCAGCCGACCAAGAGCTGCTGACCGAAGAGAACATCGATCAAGTAGACGTATTCATTGCCCTAACCAATGAAGATGAAACCAACATCATGTCAGCGATGCTGGCGAAGCGAATGGGTGCCAAGAAAGTAATGGTGCTGATTCAACGTGGCGCTTATGTCGACCTTGTTCAGGGTGGCGTGATTGATATTGCGATATCTCCACAGCAAGCGACGATTTCTGCGCTGCTTACTCACGTTCGTCGTGCTGATATTGTTAACGTATCCTCTCTACGTCGCGGCGCTGCAGAGGCGATTGAAGCCATTGCTCACGGTGACGAGACCACCTCTAAAGTCGTTGGCCGAGCGATTGGCGACATCAAACTGCCACCGGGCACCACTATTGGTGCGATTGTTCGCGGAGAAGAGGTGCTTATCGCGCACGATAGAACCGTAATCGAACAGGATGACCACGTAGTGATGTTCCTAGTGGACAAGAAATACGTACCGGATGTTGAGTCTCTATTCCAACCGAGCCCGTTCTTCTTATAGCCTTGTTCTCGTGAGCTTCTTCTCGCAACTTTCTTTTGTGAGAACGGCGCTCCGGCACAAAGCTGTAATCAATTAAAGCTATGGTCTATTAAGCTATGGTCAACTTTCGTCCGATATTATTAGTGATAGGGTTAGTGTTATCAAAACTCGCCCTTTTCATGTACATCCCTACATTGGTTGCCTTTTTCACAGGCACCGGTGGCTTTCTCGAGTTTGGTCAATCGGTCGTGATCACGCACATAGTGGCGTTTATCTGCTTGAGTTTAGGCCGCTCCGCTAAGTTCCGACTTGGGGTGCGGGACATGTTCCTGATCACCTCTCTGGTCTGGACGATTGCCAGCGCCTTTGCTGCACTGCCGTTTGTCTTCATTAATCACATCAGCTTTACGGACGCCTACTTCGAAACCATGTCAGGTATCACCACGACGGGTTCAACCGTATTAAGCGGCTTAGACAGCATGGCACCAAGCATTCTGTTGTGGCGTTCAATACTGCAATGGTTAGGTGGCATCGGCTTCATCGTTATGGCGGTAGCGGTTCTACCAATGCTCAACGTCGGTGGTATGCGCCTGTTCCAAACTGAATCATCCGATTGGTCAGATAAAAGCAGCCCACGAGCAAAAACAGTCGCGAAGAACATCGTAGCGGTTTATCTGGTTCTGACTGGTTTATGCATCATTAGCTATTTGTTTGCAGGCATGGGCATCTTCGATGCGATCAATCATGCCTTCACAACACTGTCGACGGGTGGTTACTCAACATCAGATGGCTCAATGAACCACTTCTCTAACAGTGCTCATTGGGTAGGAACACTGTTCATGTTTCTTGGCGGTCTGCCGTTCTTACTGTTTGTTAGCGCACTACGAGGCCGAAAGCTCTCAATACTCTACAAAGACGCGCAAGTAAGAGGTTTTACATACCTGTTCTTGGTCACCAGCGCCGTAATATCAACATGGTTGGTGGTTAGAGATGGCTACACTGTTATGGATGCGATGCGTGTTTCGATGTTCAACATCGTATCAGTCGTCACCACAACCGGTTTTGGCCTAGAAGACTTCACCGCCTGGGGTGCACTGCCAACCACCTTGTTTGCATTCCTAATGATGGCAGGCGCTTGCTCGGGTTCAACCTCTGGCGGTATTAAAATCTTCCGTTTCCAGATCGCGATGACCATGCTCCACAAACAAATGATGAAGCTAATTCACCCATCGGGCGTGTTTGTTCAACGCTACAATCAGCGACCTGTGAATGACGACATTGTGCGTTCACTCGTGGCATTTGGTTTGATGTTCTTTATCACGATTATCTTAATTGCTGGTGGTTTGAGTGCGATGGGGTTAGACCCAATAACAAGCATCTCAGGCGCTATCACAGCCGTTGCCAACGTGGGTCCGGGAATGGGCAGCGTGATCGGTCCAACCGGGAACTTTGCTCCACTGCCAGACGCCGCTAAATGGTTGCTAAGTTTAGGCATGCTAATGGGACGACTCGAGATACTGACGCTCATTGTTCTATTTTTCCCAGCCTTTTGGCGACGCTAATTCCGCGAATATTTAAGGAAACACAGATGAAATCATACGTACTTCTCGCTAGCGCATTGCTCGCAAACTCAGTATTCGTAAGTTCTGCCTTTGCTGATCAAATGGTCACATTGTCTGATGGTAAGCAAGTGTTACTAAAAGACGATTTTACTTGGCAGTATGTGAGTAACGCATCATCGAATGCAGAGTCAGCATTGACGAGTATTCCTGTAGCCAAAAACACACGCGGTACCACAATCAAGATTGGAGACACCAAGCCAAGCTTGCAGCTTTCCAAATCAGGTGTGGACGTTTTGATTGGGGCAGGACTCTACGAGAATGAACAGCTAATCTTACCTATTTCAGTCACTAACCAAAGCACAGAAGCCGTCGTGCTAGTTACGCTAAATATCACTGTCTACTCACCAACGGGTGAGCTGCTGCATCAAGGCAGTATCAACACTTGGCAATCCATTAAGCGCCTTGCTGATACCTACCTTCGACCACAAACTTCGGCAGAAGGTAAATACTTAGCGATCGATGTTGATAAGTATCCTGAATATAAAATAGACGTGGAGATCACTGACGTTTCTACCCGTTAGGGGCATACCGGTTCAATCAAAACTAAACCGGTGTCACAAACAGATAGATAGCGAAGAAATGGCAAGCGCAGCCCGCCAATACAAACAAGTGCCAGATGGCATGGTTATAAGGGATGCGTTTTGCCACATAGAAAATCACACCCAGCGAGTAAATCACTCCGCCAACTGCCAGTAACACCAAACCACCTATATCGATATTCATCGCTAATTGATAAACAACTATCAAAGATAGCCAACCCATCGCTAGGTAAATGAACAGCGATAAACGCTTGAATCGATAAACGAAGGCTATCTTCATGATGATGCCCACTAGCGCAATCCCCCAGATCACCGCCATCAAGCCCATCGCTAATGGAGTTCTTAAGCCCACTAAGAGAAACGGCGTGTAACTGCCCGCAATCAACAAATAAATAGCACAGTGGTCAAGGGTTTTGAGTAAGCGCTTGGTTTTCTCAGTGGTGATAGAGTGGTACAACGTGGAGGCGAGAAAGAGCAGAATAATACTGCTGCCATACACCGCCATACTAGCAACAGTTAGCATGTCGGCTTGGTAATCAAACGCACGAATAAGCAGCAAGATCAGACCAACCACGCCGAGCACAACGCCCAAGCCATGGGTTATTGCATTAGCGCGTTCTTCGATGTCACTGTATTCGCTGGCTGATAATGCAGACATGAATATCCTACTAGAGTAAATGTTCGATTGACCCAGTATTGCACATTAAGCTTACACGTGTAAGCTTAAATTTTTATGACACCTTTTATGACATTAATGACGCCTGAAATATATAATGAGGCTAAAAGATCCAAAACTAAATAACCAAAGAGTTAATTAAAGGGTTATAGGAACTAAGAGGCGTTATCTAGATATTCAAGTACCATCTTGCCAGCATCTTGTGGTGAGGTATCCAGTGGCACACTCAATTGACGCTGTAGCTTACCAACGCCTAGCAAGCTAGCTAACATGCCTTTTGCACCATCGCGATTTCTATCAATCTCGAACCACAACTTCAGCTCTGTTTCATCACGATGAGCCACCACTTCCAATTCACGCCAACGGCCATGATAAGGACCCGTCGTCGGCACAAACTCAAACTCTTGTACAAACGGCAGTTCAAAGCCTTTGACCGCTTCACATTCCACTTGACGAATACGCAGGCCTTGAGCTTCAAGCTCGTTAAAAATACCATCGAGCAGTGGGTCGGGACGAACCGTTAAGGTGTCTTTATCCGATGGGTCAATCGCCATCGCAATATCCAACCCGGTTTCCAGCCATACCTTTGAATCACCAATCGTAACCGGTGTGTTCAGTGGCACATCAAACTCACATTCAAAGTCACGGGTTTCACCCGGTTGAATCACAAAGGCATACGGCAAGCTCCATTTTGCCAGCGAGTATGTCTGGTGCATTCGGCGTTTATGACCGCCCTCTTGCCCTTGCGAGTTCGCGGTAACTTCTTTGACGTAGCGACAGCATAAGTTGAGATCAATGTTATCGATCTCCTGCGGCTGAGCACCTCCGTAGACATGTACAATAATGCTCGCCTTCTTACCTGGATAAAGCACTTCCTGTTGCAATACAGAATCCACCTTGGCAGATCCAATTCCAAAACTTGCTAACGTTTTCTTTAAGAACGACATATGCACCTCCTTTAAAACATCATCTTAAGCCTGAAAGAGGTTCAAACTCAAATATACTGCTCACACTATTTTAGCTCTAATATCGTTTAATTATCACTCAGGCGTCGATCGATAACTTAGATAGTGATAATCTAACCCTTGATATGCATGCATATCATTATCCTGATTTATTTTTCGGATTGGCGAAAGCCAGACGAGTGACGCTTCAAGCAATTGAGGCGGAGCTCATGATAAATCAGGCCATTAGATTGGCAATGGATATGCCTGACCGTTAGGTAAATTAATGCGCCCAACAGCTGTCAGGTTCTCGCACACCAACCGTAGTGCGATGCGTCGTCGTAGTGGCTTTGTTGCTGCTCCAACGGCTAAGAAATTGGCTCCTACAATGACTCTCGTTGAGAAGGCTGCTTTATTAGCACCGGCTACAACAAAAGTGATTAAAGCCGCTTAACAAAAAGCGCAGTTTTTACTGCGCTTTTTTCTTGCCTGCTCCCATCTTGAAATGTGTTTACACATTGGTATTCCCTACCCGATTTGATACCTTAGCCACAAATCATTATAAAATTTGTGGAGAAATAAAGTATGAAGTGTCACCGCATTGAAGAACTGCTTGAACTGATGGAGCCTGAGTGGCAGAAAGATCAAGAGCTTAACCTGTTAGAGTTCATCATTAAGCTATCAAAAGAAGCGGGCTACCAAGGTAAACTTGAAGAGCTAACTGACGATGTTCTTATCTACCATCTAAAAATGCGTAATAGCGAAAAAGATGAAATGATCCCTGGTCTTAAAAAAGACCAAGAAGATGATTTCAAAACCGCAATTCTAAAAGCGCGTGGCCTTCTTTAGTCGCCTATTTATTTAGAGCTCAATTGCCGTATAGATAAAACACTCAATTTTTAAAAGCGACCGCTCGGTCGCTTTTTTGTTTCTGTTCGCTATTTTTTCGTCACAACTGTTATGACTTTTGTTGTTAAAGGTTGATAGCGTTAAAGAAATGAGAACAAGATTGTCGCTATAATCGCCATCCATAAGAATCTTCTAAAATAATAAGAGTGAGTGCGATACCAACAAATGCACCAAGCTCAATTTCTACAGGTTCTCTAAACCATACTTTCAAGTAATGTCGTCATGCCCGAGTTAACCGGGCAAACAAGCCACAAAAAGGATAGTCCATGAGTCAGGATAAAATCGATATCAAAGATGTGACTCCTAAAACCTTTAACCCAAAAACACATAAAGGTAATGGAGATCGATTTAACCCAAGTAACCGAATCTATGTTCGAGAAAGCAAAGGTAAATTCCAACAACTTCGTCGTTACGGCGGTTGGTTCTTACTTTTACTTTTTGCGCTTATCCCATGGATTCCATTCGGTGAACGACAAGCGATCTTGCTCGATATCGGCAGCCAACAGTTCAACTTCTTTGGTACAACCCTATACCCACAAGATCTAACGCTACTCGCCATCCTCTTCATGATTGCGGCGTTTGGCTTGTTCTTCATAACCACCTTCTTAGGGCGAGTCTGGTGTGGTTATTTATGCCCGCAAACCGTCTGGACCTTCATGTACATCTGGTTCGAAGAGAAACTGGAAGGTGCTGCCAATAAGCGAAGAAAACAAGACTCGGGCAAACTGACGAGCAATTTAATTCTCAGAAAAACTATCAAGCACATCGCGTGGTGGGCTATTGCGATTGCGACGGGCTTAACCTTTGTCGGTTACTTCATCCCAATCAAAGAGCTGGTGGTTGGCTTCTTTACCTTTAACTCGACTTTCTGGCCAGTGTTTTGGGTATTGTTCTTTGCTGGGTGTACTTATGCGAATGCGGGATGGATGCGTTCTATTGTTTGTCTGCACATGTGTCCGTATGCGCGTTTCCAATCGGCAATGTTCGATAAAGATACCTTCATCGTGGGTTACGACACTGAACGAGGTGAAAGCCGCGGCCCTCGCTCTCGTAAAGCCGATCCAAAAGAACTTGGTCTAGGCGACTGTATTGACTGTAATTTATGCGTTCAAGTGTGCCCAACGGGTATCGATATTCGTGACGGTCTGCAATACGAGTGTATTAACTGTGGCGCGTGTATTGATGCTTGTGACAACACCATGGAACGTATGGGTTATGAGAAAGGTCTGATCAACTACACCACCGAACATAGGCTTGAGGGGCACTCAACCAAGGTGATGCGTCCTAAGCTCTTGGGCTATGGCGTAATACTAATCGTTATGTTGGGACTGTTTTTCGCACAAATCGCGAGTGTTGATCCTGCAGGCTTAAGCGTTCTGCGCGATAGAAACCAACTATTTAGAATCAATAGCCAAGGGCTTGTCGAAAATACTTACAACTTGAAAGTCATCAACAAGACTCAGCAAGAGCAAGAGTACAAACTTGATGTCAGCGGGCTACCGGATTCTATCTGGTACGGTAAACAAAAGATTACCGTAGACCCAGGTGAGGTTTTAAACCTTCCTATCAGTTTGGGCGTCGATCCAGAAAAACTGAGCTCACCAGTTTCGACAATTCAGTTTATACTCTCGGATAATGAAGAGTTTACGATGAAAGTCGAAAGCCGCTTTATCAAGAAGCTCTGATACCAGTCACCTTAGTGCTAGGTATAACAACCCAATAAATGGAAAAAGGCTCAGTAATGAGCCTTTTTTATTCTATGACGATGCAAGCCTTTAACTTTGATAACCTGACTCCCGACTTCATGTGGTACGCACTGGAGAGTATTGGAGTCCGTGCTGAATCCGGGCTTCTCGCTCTCAACAGTTACGAAAATCGAGTGTATCAATTCACCGATGAAGACCGTAAACGCTACGTCGTTAAGTTTTATCGTCCGCAGCGCTGGAACAAAGCACAGATCCAAGAAGAGCATGACTTCGCACTCGAGCTTATCGAACAAGAGATGCCAGTTGCACCTCCAATGCGAATCAATGGCGCAACCTTACATGAATATCAAGGCTACCTATTTGCCTTATTTGAAAGTGTTGGTGGCAGACAGTACGAAGTCGACAATCTAGACCAATTGGAAGGCGTTGGACGTTTTCTTGGGCGTATTCATAAAGCCAGCGCAGGAAGAACATTCCAGCATCGCCCGACCATCAGCTTAGACGAATACCTTTATCAACCACGTAAAATTCTAGAGAACTCTCAGTTTATCCCGACACACCTAGAGAACGCGTTCTTCAATGATGTCGACCTTCTGATCAAAGAGCTAGAGAGCCAGTGGCCAAGCAATATTGAAAATATCCGCCTGCATGGTGACTGCCACCCTGGCAATATCTTATGGCGTGACGGGCCAATGTTCGTCGATCTTGATGACGCACGTAACGGCCCTGCGATACAAGATTTGTGGATGCTGCTTAACGGCGAGCGTCAAGATAAGCTAATGCAACTGGATATTCTGCTAGAGAGCTATCAAGAATTTTGCGATTTTAATACCGCGCAACTGAAACTAATCGAACCACTACGCGGTCTACGTATGGTGCATTACATGGCATGGTTGGCGAAACGATGGAACGATCCTGCATTTCCTCTAGCCTTCCCATGGTTTCATGATCCAAAATATTGGGAGCAACAAGTACTTGCTTGTAAAGAGCAAATTGCTACCCTGCAAGAGCCACCACTTTCGTTAATGCCTCAGTGGTAACAGCAATCGCAACACAACTAGATAAAAATTCAAACATAATGGAGATTGGATAAATGAAAAAGCTATTCGCATTTTTCTCATTGATCATGTTGAGCCTTTCAGCTCACGCTGCGAAATTTAACGAAGGTGAACACTACAAAGTTCTCGATCTAGAAGCATCAAAAAAACCAATGGTGACAGAGTTCTTCTCTTTCTACTGCCCACACTGTAATAGCTTTGAACCAATCATCCAGCAGCTAAAACAACTGCTACCAAAAGACGCTAAGCTACAGAAGAACCATGTTTCATTCATGGGTGGCAACATGGGTCTGCCAATGAGCAAAGCTTACGCAACCATGATTGCCCTGAAAGTTGAAGATAAAATGGTGCCAGTGATGTTTAACCGCATCCACACCATGAACAAGCCACCACGCGATGAAGAAGAATTGCGTCAAATCTTCCTAGACGAAGGCGTTGATGCTAAGAAATTCGATGCGGCATACAACGGCTTTGCAGTCGACTCTATGGTTCGCCGCTTCGACAAAGCATTCAAAGACAGCGGTCTTTCTGGTGTTCCTGCGGTCGTCGTTAACAACCGCTACCTAGTCGACGCTCAAGGTATCAGCTCTCTCGATGAATACTTCGAGCTCGTTAACTTCCTACTTAAGAAGTAACGTATTGATTAAAGGAAGCTTCGGCTTCCTTTTTTGCACTAGTTCAAAAATATTCATAGATAAACAATCATCCTGAAAACGTTGTGCTTTACTGATATTAATATCCAGTCCTAAGAACTGGTAGGCAAGGAGCCTTTGAATGAAAATAAAAATAACGCTTTTGGCACTGAGCATTGCAGCCTCTCCTGCTTTTGCCAAGCTTGCAGACGAACAAGGTTTCAGTGGTGAAATATCGATTAATACAGGGGTTACCTCTTCCACCTCAAACTTTAATACCGATGCAGATAGCACCATTTCGTCCATTAACCAGAAAGCCTCATCTGAGAGCTCATTTCTTATCGCTCCTTTGGGTAGTATTGCTTACACCTTTGGCGAAAAATTAAATCACCAGGTATACACAGGTACCACTCGTGATGACGTAGCAACAGGTACTGTCGTGCTGGAGGTTGGTTATAAATACCAACTAGAGTCAGGCATGACCATCGACGCTTCACTTTTGCCGACTATCATGTCAGGTGAGACTTGGGCCGATCCGTACAACACCACTTCAGGTCGCACCAAAACGGATGAAACAGGCAATGCCTTTCGTGTGAAACTAAGTAGCATTGCGGGGTCTGCTTTCTCGTTAGACCTGGCCTACGCCACCAAAGATGTGGAAGATGATCGGGTTAGAGAAGAATTACAGCGTGATGCCAATACTTTCTACCTGAAAGGTCAGTACCGTCAACCAATCAACCGCACCATGATGTTAGTACCATCATTGATTTACCAATCAAGGGATGCCGACGGTAACGCTGAGTCTTACGAACAGTTTGGTGGTGAAGTGAGTCTATTTAGTGGCATAGGCCGCCACCAGTACGCTCTGACAGCGGGTTATAATCAACGTTCTTACGACGCCAGCAACCCAATCTATAATAAAAAACGCAGCGACGATAATATCAACCTGTTTGCCGCCTATGAGTATGAGCAATTCATGGATTGGGAAAACTGGTCGTTTATTTCTCTAGCCGGTTATGGTGTCAGCGATTCGAACATTACTTTCTACGATGAGTCGCAATACATCGTCTCAGTCGGCCTGAACTACAAGTTCTAGTTAGGCATCACTGATCGCTAATAACCATTAGTTCATAACAATTGGTTCATAACAACGAAAGCCTACGTAAAAAGCAGGCTTTCTTGTTTCTATACCAATCACAGTAAATAAATGACCCGTTGTTTACTACGATTGGTATGACTACACCGCTTGAGCCGTAAGTTGCTTCAACAATCGATCCATCGCTCGGTAACCAAGCGCTTCCGATAAATGCTTCTTTTCAATCTGTTCGTTACCGTCTAGGTCTGCAATGGTTCGCGCTACCTTAATAATGCGATGATAAGCACGAATTGATAAACCTAATCGATGCAGAGCCGTTTCCAGAAATTCTGCATCCTCACGCCTCAATGGGCAGTACTTTTCAATTTCTCGGCTACCTAACAGTGCGTTCGACTTATGGTTTCGAGATAACATCAACTGACGCGCTTGTTTAACTCGTTGCTTCACGACTTGAGTGGTTTCACCACGGTCACCTCCTTCGGCTAACATCCCTTTGGGCAATAGAGGGATCTCTAACGACATATCAAATCGATCCAATAACGGCCCTGATAGTCGATTGAGGTAACGCAGGATAATTTGCGGGTTCGCTCGAGCTTGATTGCCCTCATAATAACCTGTTGGGCTTGGGTTAAGTGCACCAACTAATTGAAAGCGAGCTGGGAAACGTGTCTTGCCTGCCACGCATGAAATAATGATCTCACCTGACTCTAGTGGCTCTCGTAGTGAATCAAGTACCTTACGCTCAAACTCTGGCATTTTCCTAATATTGAGTATTAGTAAGAAATATTGTCAATTAGAGACTTAGAATCTTGTCAGAGTTAGTGGAGTGAATCACCTCAGGTGCTCGTGTCACGATAGGTAGTTTATTTTGTGCGTGGTCGTGCAACTACTTATGCTACCCATCCAATCTTACTTTTTACCTAACCACACTTACGAATGAATATTCACTTGGTCGTCAACTATAAACGCTAGTTAAATCACAAAGGTCCTGTCGAGAGCGGAACAACTACTTACTGAAGTTGATCATAATTGCCCTTCAACACTTTACACTCACATTAAAGCCATACGCTATGTATAACGTCAGGTAGCACAAGGTAAGCTAAACAGTTTTATCCAAAAACGTACTACATCTTTCGTGTGATAGCATTCATTAGGAAAGGTGTGCCGTATTGCTTCTATCTATAATGATTAAATGGATAAATTATGTGATGATACGTATGTTTTTAACTATACGATGAGCAAAGTCATGACAAATAAATTTGAAAACTCGCTGCCTGAACTGAAAGAATTTGACTTGGAAAATGTTGCATTCAAAGTCGTTGACCCTACCCAGCTTCCACAGAAAACTTTATCTGCTTTTGATGAGTTTATGGCAGGGTCTACAGCACCACATCGTATTTACGTATATTCGCATGACTATGCGAGATTCTGTATGCTGGTTCGTGAAGGGCATATATCAATTAATTAGACTTCACCAACACCAACGTCAGAAACACTTTTTAAGATGTCATGCTTCTAATAAGAGCCCCAAGCCATGGCTATCTAAGGGGAAAAGTGCCGTAGACTTACCACTTAAAATACGTTTACTGAGTCAGCTTATTGTTAGTTTACCTCTCTCAATGAAGCCAACATGTAATTTGCAAGTCGACAAGCAAATGAACTTCTTCTTTTGATGAAAGATTTACACAGAGACAATGTGATAAGTTAACTCTATACCTTGATGTAATTTTTGAGAACGTTTTAGTGAGTGCCTTATTCCAGATAATATCTGACCTGCATGAGGAGTTCTGCGGAACTACCATTGTGGATCTAGTTAACCCTGACGCTGATGTTGTAATTGTTGCTGGTGATATAACACATGGTGTGGGGCTAGCAGAGTTAGCATTGCAAGCAGCAAAATCCAACCCAGATCTTGAGTTTATTGTCATTTCAGGGAACCATGAGTTCTATCAGAGAGGTTTTGATTATCAGGATTATCTGTCCTGTATACCTCTTTGGAATCAATTGAGCGATAACTTACACTTCCTAGAAAACACTTCTGTTGTCCTTAACAAATTCGACCTTGAGTTATTTGGTGGCGTTGGTTGGACTAATCTTAGTCGGCTGAATGACGTAAATACACTGTCTTTACAAATGAAAATCAATGACTTCAAGAGCATCTCAGTAAATAACCAAGTGTTGACCCCCTCTAAAATGAGAGAGCTCAACTTAGAGTTTAGAAATGCTTGTATTAACTCGATGTCAACCTCCACAGTACAAAACAAGATAGTTGTAACCCACTTCCCACAAAGCATTGAACTAAGACACTCTGGGTTTCCAGTCGACCTCTTGGCCTCCTACTTTTGCTCAGATGACAATAAACTAATTCGTGAATTAGCTAACTGTGGTGTAAAGGCGATGGTGAGTGGTCACACCCACGATAATTTTGATTGTATTGTAGAAGATGTTCGGCAGATTTCTAATCAGATTGGGTACGCACACGAAGGTAGCTATGACAAAAAGCTCCTCAATTCACGAAAATTGTTCAGATTATTCAATTGACCGAGTTTAATGCTAATAGCATTGAACTCGGTCGCATTTGCTTGGATTTTGTTCTCCAAAGGCGAATAATGAGCAAAAGCATCTGTTTTATCAGTTTTTTTTTCTATCTTACTCATACTTTCATCACCTCTGACTTATTTCAGGAGAGCTACGGCAATCGTGAAAGTTCAATAGTGGTTTTGATATAGGGATCATTCTATTCATTGTGAGGTGCACTTTGATAGAGTTGACTGATAGCCAGCTAGTTTTGATATACAAAAAAGTAATGTGTGGCAAAACACAAGACCTGCCCCCACCACAACCTCTTTCATAGCCAGTCCCGTTAGTAACCTCTCAATCAATATGTGACCGAAATCAAGCTAAGCATCATGTTGTATGTGATAAATTTCATAAAAATTATTAGTTTAGTGGAAATTGAATGCGTTTATACGAACACGGTTCAGAATGGAGGCGATGGGACCTTCACGTTCACACCCCAGATTCAGTATTAGAAACACAATTTAAGGGCGACTGGGATGGTTACATTTCAGCTATCGAACAGTCAGATTCTGGTGTTGCTGTAATTGGTATCACTGATTACTACTCTATATCAGGTTATGAAAAGGTTCTTGCTTACCGACAAGATGGACGACTGGGAAACATCGAAACAGTCATCCCAAATATTGAGTTTAGGATTACTCCTAATACTGGAAAACACAAAGGGATTAACATCCATCTTCTAATAAATCCGGAAGACCCTAATCACGTTGATGAAATCAAGATCGCATTGAGCCGTTTGAATATTGACTATCTTGGTCAGAACTATGCTTGCACTGAAGACCAGCTTAGATCCTATGGTAGAGCGCTAGCACCACAAACAGAAAACTGTCGAGTGGCATCATTGAAGGAAGGTATTAATAACTTCAAGCCATCTTATGACACTTTCAAGAAGTGGTATAACGGCGAGAAGTGGTTGAGGGAAAACTCAATAGTTATTGCTGCGAATGGTTCTAATGATGGCGTATCTGGTATTAGAGACGGTGGGTTTACTGGCATAAAGAAAGACATCTACCAGTTTATCGACATGGTATTTTCTGCCACACCAAGCGACATCAACTACTTCACTGGTCAAGGCACCAAGAATAGAGAAGAAATTGTAGCTGAGCTTGCTCGTCTTGTACCTTGTGTTCATGGTTCAGATGCACATGCAATCGACAAGCTGTTTGAACCAGACCAAAAGAGATACTGCTGAATTAAAGCTGACCCTACATTCAACGGTCTAAAACAGGTTGTCTTTGAGCCTGACCGTGCATTCATTGGCGAACTATCTCCTGAAACGAAAGCTGAATATCAGACAATCAAACAAGTGAGATACATTGATAATTCAAGTGCGAATAAATTTTCTAAGAAGTGGATACCGCTTAACAAAGACCTGAACACAATCATTGGTGGTAAGTCGTCCGGTAAATCAATGCTTCTATACCACATTGCAAAGACTATAAATCCTAAAGAAGTATCAACCAGAGTTGAGCTATCCAAGTCATCAACCTACAGCGACATTAGCGATTTAGACTTCGAGGTTGAATGGTCGAACAATGAAGTGTCTAAGCTGTCAGATGCCGACGACCAAGCAAAGGCTATCACCTATATACCTCAACTTTACATTAACCAACTGGCTGATAAAGATGGTCGAGAAGATTTAAACGAGTTGGTATCTAAAACTCTACTTCAAGATGATCAATACAAAGACTTCGTTAATACCCTTGAGAATAGAGTACGCACAGTCAACTCATCCATTAATGACAAGATTGATACTCGATTCTTACTGATTAGTGAATACCAAAAGTTGTTCAATGAGCTGAACGAAATTGGTAACGACAAGTCTGTTAAGAATGAGATTGCAGCACTTGAAGCTAGAGCAAAAGAAATTCGAGAAAAGTCTAAATGGACAGAAGAACAAGAGAAGCATTACGCCTACCTAGTTCATAGAAGACAGTGCGTTATCAGGGCAAAAGATAGACTCACGTATATTCAGTCGGGCTTACAAAGATTCACAGAGAGTATTGATAACCGGCAAGACCAATGGATTGATTCGATTCGAGGTCAACTACAGCAAGACTCAGGGCTAATTGCACAATCAACTGTCCTCAAAGGCTTACTAAATTCGATGCAAAAAGACTTGGTGGTAGGGTTTAGTACAACCAAGGATACGGCGAATAAAAAGCTAAAGTCGATCCCCGATAGATTGGCAGCTTTAAATGAGAAGCTTGAGGGAATAGAGCGTGAGCTGAAACCCCTTGAAGAAGACGTGAAAGACAAAGCTGCACTGGAACAACTGAACAAGCAACTCAAGGCTGAGCGAGAGAAGCTAGCAAGAGTCAATGTCAAAATAAAAGAGCTTGAGGCAATCACTAAGAAAGGTGAAGAGTGTATCAAGGAACTAAATGAGCAGTTTAGTTCACTAATCAATCTATACAAGTCTCACTGCGCCATAGTCAGCGACCATCAAATGGATGACGACATAAAGATTGAGGCAAAGGTTGTTGTCGATGCTCCCAAGTTTGATTCGTTCGTTAGTTGCTACCACAAATTAGGGGCAATTCGCACAGTCGTTAACGATGTTCAGGACGATAACGGTGATTACCATTTTGACGTGGATACTCACGCAGCCTTTGTAGAGAAGACCGCCAATACAATTAGAGGCAGTCAATCGCCTACCTTGCGTAAGAATCACAGCCTGAAAGATGCATACAAACTACTTTACGCTGACTACTTTGGGATCGACTTCCTTGTTACCTACAAGAACGACAGCATTGTACATATGTCGCCGGGCAAACGTGGCTTGGTCTTACTCAGTTTGATGCTTGAGCTTAGTAACTCAACGCACCCAATATTAATTGACCAGCCAGAAGATAACTTGGATAACAGAACGATTTACTCAGAGCTTAAAGATTTTGTTCGTAAGTGTAAGAGTAAGCGCCAGATTATCATGGTGACACACAACGCTAACTTAGTGGTGGCAGCCGATGCAGAGTGTGTTGTTGTGGCAGACCAGCGAGGGCAATCAGGTACAACAGGAGCACACCAGTTTGAATATCTTGGTGGTAGCTTAGAGCATAGCTTGAAGTCTGATAATAGCTACGACTACCAATCACTTGATGAGCTAGGTATTCGACAGCATGTATGTCATATCCTTGAGGGTGGTATTAGAGCCTTTAAGGAGCGAGAGCAGAAATACAATCTTCTTTGATTCTACAGTCACAGGTAATCATTTGAAGTAAGAATTGAACATCGGCATATTGGTTAGAATTTCATGACTTATTGCCGTGTAAATAGCGTTATATCTAATAGAGGAAGTTATGGCACAAGAAGCCGCAGATATAGAGAATAGACCAGAAGAGTTATTCAAGCTTCCTAACTATGGTTGTTTGCCATCTGGTCGTTTCCAAATAGATTTAAAAGGTGCTTTTGGTGATTTTTTGGGTAACGACCTATTTGATCTTGACGGTAATCAACCGATAGAAGGCAATATCCTGAAACTTACTGGCGGTCTAATTAATGTAAATCCATCTGATGAAGCCATTGAGTTTTATCGTGAGCGCGGTGATGATTTTCAAATGATCAATGTGGTAGTTTGTTGCTATGCATTTGAAGAAAGAGATGGTCAACTTTTTGGACTTCCATACCATGTATCGTTAAGACCTGCGCAAAAAAGAGGACTACCATCATCCGTCGGAGTTGATTGGATCGATAAGATCGACTTGGAGCGTATTTTAGATGGCACCCCACATTATATGGGGTTCAATCCGTTTTCAAATGCGTTTGGTTTGTATTGTGTTGGTGAAGGAATGCCAGTTAACGAACAAATGTGTTCAGATGTAATAGGGTTTGTTTATAACACCTATTTTCTTGCATCAAAATACGATAAATCAGACGTTTTAGATCCCGGTTTGTGCACATCACTACTCGGTGAAAGTAAGGCTTTGCTTAATGATTACCGAAAATTTAGGTTCTCTCGATACTTTAAACCATTTGATAACATCGAACCGGTAAAAATCTGGGGGTGCGACTCTCCTATAGAGCTTTTCTTGCTTCAAGCTATGCACAGTTTCGGGCTAAAGCCTACAATTCAAACCCACATCCTAACAGACGGAACTATTTTCCCAACTTTGCAAACAATGTGGGAAGGTGGTGTTAGAACTAAAGCTTTGAGCAAGACAATCACAGAGGCTGATTTTTACTTTGCTAAACAGCGTGTGGCGATTTTTGTTGATTCTGTAGCTCATCATTCTTCTGAAGAAGCCATAGCTAAAGATAAAGCAATAGATGAAAAGCTAGAAGCTATAGGAATACGCAGTATTAGAATTTCGGGCCCCGATATCATGAACTCGCCAATAGCTTGTGCTCAGCATGTTTTCGATATCATCGAAAATTAGGTGTAACAAACGTCTAAGGTCTCAACATACTTTTCCTAATCTGACAGAAACGCTATAGAGCAACAGTTCTAACGCGTTTCTGTCCACATGTATGATATCTCCGTCATGATACAGATGAAGAGGCCAGTGTTGAGCCATACTGATAGGTGGTATAAACAACAGCAAAAGGCAGGGTTTAGTTGTTTTGGGAAAACAACCCCCTTGTTTTCCCAAAATGCACAATAGACAGAGGAATTCGTTAAGGTTGAGTGCACAAGTCTAATTTGAAAAAATAATTCAGAGTAGCCCTGAAGATGTCTCTCTATTGAGAGGCTAAGAATCGTTGTACTTGCCGTTTGGTATGATGGCTTCACACCTGATATCAGCATTATTAGAAGCCGGTATCAGGCACGAATGGCTGGATACCTAGTAGAACGATTGATTCGTTTTTCCTGTGTCAGCAATAGATCTCACAAATCAGAAGGCTGGTACAGGTTAGTCAATGCCAGTGAGCACAATTATTGTTATGAAGAAACTATGCTTTTATCAATATCAGACTGAAAAGCTTCCAGTAATCCCTCAAACTCCCTAAGAGCTGCGGTAGTAGTCAGTTCTTTCTTTGTGACCTGCTCCTTTAATAACTCAACCTGACGTTTTGCTAAGTCAACACTCGACTTTAGAGACACTGCATTATAAACCTCTGTATATCCGTGGATATCTGCAAAAGCGAGATCAATGTACGTATTCAAAGAACTAAGCATCGTATGACCTGTCCATTGCTGAAGCTGCATTTTAAATGTTTGTGTGTGGAGTAAATGCTTTCGGAAATCATCTTTATCATTCACTTCTTTAGTGACAAGAATCAGCTCCTTGAGCTTGTCTGTAATGAATGCATGTCTCCAAAGGTGTGGGTGCAACTCCCCCTCAATGCCAAGCTCTTTCTTCCATAAATTCATGTACGTTGTCCATGAATCCGAAGATAAAGGCTGGCCTGTTTTTAAGCCGATAAAAAGGTAGTCATGTTGGACTTTTTTCTTCCTCATGACTTTCTTACGTACCTTTATGTAATCCGCAATCACTGATAATAAAATGTGTGGTACAGGGATCTTTCGGGTGGTGTTACCATCTTTACGCTTTAAGGTGGTAAGAGTGAAAATACCTGTCCGTCTTGCTTCCTCATAATCAGTCATTTTAATCAAATGAAGCTCCGAGACTCGGCCACCTAGTTGCTCCATAGCTGTATAAAGCGCCATATCCCGTCTGCGCTTATCTTTGTTTTTCTGAGTCTTTATGTGTTCCCATACATGTAAGGCATCAGCTTCTGACACAGGGTGGCGTTTCCTGACCTCATCTTTTGTTGGCACAGCAGAATGAGTAACTTTGACACCATATATAAACCCTTTGTAACCTTCTTGCTTACGCTTATAAGGCTCTTCACGTATCTGAATTGAGTTTGCTTTACCTTTACCAATAAAATAACTCAAGTCATGAAAGTCTTGGACAAACTGCAAAAACTCTAAGCAGGTGAGGGCAATTTTTCTAACTGTATTATTTTGTCGAACCAACTCACCGAGGGGGGTTCTCTCTGCTTGCAATGACTGAACAAAAAGGGTGAAGGTTTCATCAGTAAGTTGGCCGAACCGACTCAATATTGGTTGTTTCTCAATAAAGTGAACCAAGTGAGTAACATCGTAAGCATACCCTCGAATTGTGTCACTTTTTAAGCTCCTCACTATCAAGCTATGAATGAAGGCATTAACCTCATAGCAAGGAGTATGGTCACTGTAAGTTACAAAAGGTATATCCAAAGGCTTGCGAAAAACAAGCTTGCTATCAAACCCAAGATGGCTCCATTGCTCGAAGTCTTTTAGACTATAAACCGCCATCAGACCTCTCCACTCTGGGTATAGGTATAACTCATCTGAGCTTCGACTTTCCGGTTGTGCTCTCGGTAAATCTCTTGTCGTTCCTCTATTGTTCCCTCATGTAACGCTACTTGCTTCAACTTAGAGCGCAACTCAGAAACCATAACGGTCAATAAAGAATTGCTTCGCTGCGCTGCATTCCGTTCCGATTCAAGCTCTGCGACTTTAAGCCTTAAACCTGCGACGGTTTGTTTGTTTCCTTTGGTAGTTTTCTCAGTGTGATGCGTAGCCTCAATCACCAGTTTTGCATTAAGGCGAAGCTCATCTAAGGATAAGAAACCTCTCTCTAGAAGTGCTTCTGAGATGCTTTTGACCGTGTTTAATGAGCATGATGTGATATTACGCTCTTGATTTTGATATTTGGCGATGCCCGATTGTGATTTAAGGGCCTTCATAAGCTCTTCATCATCTTTAAAGTCAGCAGGAGATGTGATTATTTCTCTCAACAATTTTTCTGTCTCAAGTACCTTGATTTGGTTTTTCTCTAGAACTTTCATTAGCCTGATCCTTAGTCAAGGTCTTTGATTTTTAAAATAAGATTAAAGGTTTGTGTGGCATTGCCATCACTATCATCTATTGTAAAAAACTCTGGCTCCAGTGTGATTAGCCCCTCTTCCAGAAGGTGAAAAACCTCTGTTTCAATGTCCTGCTCTTTTTGAATTTGACTAATATGAGGGACGGTTAGGTAAGACTCATCATCGTAATCTTGTGCCGCTTCGCTCACTGACTCTATAGTAATCGGCGTTGAGCTATCACCTGTCAGTCGCTCTGCAATAATTTTCCGAACCTCTTCTATTCCATCTAGCTTGGTGAGCTCAGAGGTGGCATCAACTACACCACGAACAATCACACTCGCTTTAGCCCCATTAAGGACAGCCCCAGTCTCCGATTCAGAAATATAGTGGTATAGATGCTCCATGTCTGAGTGTCCGAGCATCCAACGCAGAGCATCCATACCATCAAACCCTTTAGACCAGAAAAATGCCATCGCAAAGAAGCGTCTCAATTGGTGTTGACGAACATAATTACGGCGGAACTCACCATTATCGAACTCTACCAAGTCCGTTTCTAAGTAATCACACACAGCATCAAAGTGTGCATTATAGGTAGTGTGTACTACCTTACTTAACAGGCAAAGGTTTGAATTTATATTGTTAAACAGAGATAGCTTTCCTCTAGATAGATTTAACTCGCTCGCTTTGATGTTAAACTGCTCCAATTGCCAAATGAACTTCGCGATAGAGGAAGGGATTGGTCTTTCTATAGTGGCGTTAACACCCTTTGAGCCTGTTTTCTTTACTTTAAACCTAAGGCTGTACTCTATTTTTGCCCCTTCTTCTGAAAAGGGAGTGATATTCGGAGAAAGATTACTGTGTGGTTTCAATGTGATTAGCTCATCTTGTCGACGAGCCATTACTGCTCCTAGCAAGACCTGTATAGCTCCTTGAAGTACAGAAAATAAATCAAATAAGCTTTCATTGGCTCGAATATGTTCATGCCGCTTTTCAGTGCTTCCAGAAAAGCTTTGAATCTGCTTTATTCCTTTTTTCAGATACCCACTACTTACGCAATTGATTGCTTCTGTTTGAAGCCAGTAACCTCGTTCAGTGCTATTCATGCCTCGATGTGATTCTTCACTCCAAGAGCGGCTATTTTGTTGGGGAAGGAGTATATTGGAGCGTGATGCGGCAGATTTACTTCTTGCTTCAGATAAAAGAGTGAGCGTTTGATCCAGTAAATTCACAGCACCCTTATCTGTAGGGAGATGCTCTCTGGCAAACTCATAGCAGTGACGAATTAAATTGAACACAAATTTAGGCGGTAAAGTGCGAGTACGTCCCGATTTTTTTAAGCTAACTAACTCACTAATGCAGCCTGTATTGACACGTTCAGAGATAGTTGAGGGAGTAGCAGCATCCTCACGCTCAAGGTTGGTGTGAATAAATCGAATAGCTTCAATGTATCGCGTTATTGTTCGTTCATTTATTCCTGATGAAGTGTCTTTGTTATCAACTGGGCGATATTCTGAGTTACGTTTTGCCGCTTTAAGGTAGAGCTCAGGATAACTGGGTAAGCTTATGTCGTGATAAAGCATCTTTCCATCAAACAACAGTTCACCCAGCACAGTGGTACTACCTGTGTATCTAACGGCTTCTCCCGCATGATAATAGCCTTGCTCGAAAAGCCAAGCGCAAGCCTTCTCCCTCTCCGTTAGAGATAAGAGCCTTTCATCTTGCGCAACGTCCCGTGCAATATAGGGGTACTTATCTTTAAACTTTTGCACATCTGCATCCGAAACCCCCTTAGAAGCACTATCTAGTAATACTTGGGTGCGCTTATCGACCTCGAACATGCCTTGGAAATTTCCGTGTTCGGCGTATTTAGTCAAGATGTTCAACCAAAAGTCATCATTAACTTTCAGAAGGTGGTATTCAGCCAGCTTTAACTCCCTCGAGTGCAGCAAGATGGCATTGATAAGAGTAATAACTTTGTTAACTTTATAGTAAGCAGTTATTGGACTAATAATCTTTCCACCGTTCTCTAGTGGGTTGTCTACCGCTGTGATCCAGTATTTAAAACTATTTAATAATTTTTGATGCTTTATGTCCGTTAACTTCTTTCCATCATCTAAATACACGGTGTCCCAATGTAGCGTTTTTGGGGTTTTTCCAAATTTTAGAACCCATTTAGTTTCAGGAAAACTGGACTCTAGCCACTCAGGTTGCCTGTCATCGAAGCCGTAAATGCCCGTATGGATATTGGTGATGATATCCAATGCTCGATAGTCATCATGTACTACTGAATAATTTATAATCTCTTCAAGAATATCTACACTAAGACCATCCAACCTCGTGTGGTCTCGCACGATACTCTCAATAAGATTAGTAATAGAGGGATTATCGTCGGCAACACTTAACATAACAACGCTCCTTTAATTGAATCAGTATTCAGTTTGTTACTGGTTGCAATATCGAGCATTTCTATCAAATCCTCATCTACACTGTGCTTGCCAGAGCTCAGGGTATCTAAGACAAATACCGCTGATTGATACCAGTGGGAAACTGCATCTAAAAAAGAGTCCTCATGTTCACTACTCTCAACAACAAGGCGTATCGCCATTAGTAGCTGCAATAGAGGTGTGGAGATCGTATATGTCAACTGATCAAATACTAACGATTTTGAGGCTTCATTATCACTTGTGGCCTCTTGTCCAAAACCATGTTCGAAATGCTCAGGAATATTACTAATGCCGTGATTACATAAAAACTCTTCGATATCTTGAGCCCCCATATTAACGGCATCAAATCGGTACATAGAATCTTTCATGGCTTCAAGTAAAATAGCGCTCTGAAACTGACGTATCCAACGTGAATTAAAGAAATCCATTAGTGGTTTAGGAAGGTAAGAAGTCAATAACGTTACATCTTTATCTTCATGACCTAGCATCTCCGCAACCGCATCCATTGAACGTGTTTCCAAGTAAATTTGAAGACCTCTGTGTCGTCTAATCGATCTTAATGAATGAATCTCAGAAATAGCTTTAGCGTCCGTTAGGGAGATATCACTGTTCTTATCAAAGAGCGATTCATTTTGGAGAGTCTGATAAAAATCAGTTGCCCAGTGAAGAGTTGTGTTGAGGTTGCTTGGACAAATTACATTAGAAGCGGTTGCGGTCAAAATCATCTTCCGCCAATTTACATTCCCTGTATCTTTTAGGTATTGACGACTCGTGTGAGTATGCCGTATTAAGAACTCAACGATAGATTTAGAAATATCATTGAGCACAACGTCCTGTTGCGCATTGGCTGAGCCTTTACGCGATTTGTAACTTACCGCAATGTGCTCAGTACCCACTTGCTTGTAGCCAACCTGATTACCATTTGCGTCAAATAGCTCCCACTTTTCTAACCAAGAGGGGGTTATCAAAGGGTGTTCCATAACAAGCAGGGTCAAAAGAGCATTCAGTGTTGAGCTAGTGGGTAAATTCAACTCAGTGCATAGCTGTCTAGCATTACTCTGAAAACCCAAAAATGATGGATAGCTATGACCTTTCGCAGCTATACCGTGTGCATAAAAGGTCGCGACGGTGTTGTCTAACTTATCTTCACCGACAAAATGGTTATATTGAACTTTACCTTTAGTGTCGTTAAGTGGCTTAACTAAGCCACTTTTTACAAAGACTTTATTTCTATCTTCTCGCTCTAAAAGTTCCTTAAACTTCAAGAAACATATATGCCTGATATACGCCATATCTCGATCAATACGTTGTTGAATAATTGAAACTGCCTCTTCATCTTTAATTTTGATTGGGATGTTAGAGAACCATCTGCGATTTTCTGATTGAGTTGCATTACCACCTACAGAGAAAGTGGGAGCAGCATCTTTCGGCTCTTTCCAATCTGGAACGATGAATGGCTTGTGAGGTTCAGCGAAAACACCTTGGTTGATAAAGCACCTTGTATAATGGTGAATTGCCGATCGCCACTTAGCATGAAACTTCTTGGGGCAGTGCTGGGCTGCTTGGGAGCGCACGAATAGCACTTTAAAAATCTTGTGGAAAAAGTGCTGCACTTGATTGCTGCTCAAGAGGACTTCTATTGTTGCTCCGTTACGTTCGTTATAAACAATAGACATGCCGATAAACAATTTTTTTAGCACTTGTAATATATGAATCAAGCTTGTTGATTTTTGTGTATAAGCATAGTTTTTTAAAGCAAGGTAGACTTTGTTTGTAAACACTTCACCAAAATTCACATAAAGCGTATCAAGATGAGCCTCGACGCTTTTGCCTTCTTTTGATGTCACCTTCCAGCCATTTAAGTAGTCAACTTTTGCTTTATCTTTCTTAAGGCTGCCATACTGCGATACACAATTCGATGCTTCATCTGTAATTTTACTTTTTGATAGGTTTATCTCATCCAGTCTCAATTGCTTATCTTGTGCAATGTAGCGAAAAAGGGTTGTTAGTTTGTAAGCGCGTCATGAACCCCGCATTCTAATTAACCGGCACGAAGAATAAGA